>JAZQTR010000168.1:0-1685 GCA_045630865.1 Victivallaceae bacterium | reverse complement strand
CGGTCAGGTGGTCAAGGCCTACATTACTCTCACCAGAGGAACTGTCGGCAGCGATGCTCTGATCAAGGAGATTCAGGAGTATGTCAAAACTCATACTGCTCCCTACAAGTATCCCCGTCAGATCGAGTTTGTCGAGCAGATGCCCAAGACCACCAGCGGAAAGATACGCCGTTCCGAGCTGCGTAAAATGAGCTCGAAATAAGTCTGAGGCGTTGGTAAAACAGATTCAAATGTCCTGTTCCGTTTAAGGAGCAGGACATTTTTGTTTTCCGGAAGTTTCCGTGCCGGAAAGACGCAATTCCCGTCAGAGTCAGGCTTTACAACATAGTGCAGCAATGGGTGGCGTATTTGACAAAACACTGGTTCCATGCTATATTTTTATACATGTGATCAAGTGATGTTAATGGTATTTTTTATGGGCTTTGCATAAAATTCAGGACATTAACAAAAAACAAATATACAGGAGTAAAAAATGAAAAGAGTTTTCCTTTCCGTTATTACAGCTTTTCTTGCACTGGGAGTCTGTGCCGCCGAAATGCCGCGTATCTTTACCGCCGGTGACTCAAGCATGTGTGACCGCAGACCTACCGATAAAAAAGCCGGTTGGGGACAGAGCCTGAAGAAGCTGGTCAAAGACGGTGTTGTGGTCAATAATATGGCAAGAGGAGGATTTTCCAGCAAGAGCTTTATCGACAGCGGATTGTGGGATAAACTGGTTTCCAGTCTCCGCAAGGGTGATTACGTCATCATTCAGTTCGGACACAATGACCAGAAGCCCAAGGATGTCAAACGTTACTCCGAAGTAAATACGGCGTACAAGGATAATTTCCGGAAGTTTATCGCCGATGTCCGTTCAAAAGAGGCGAATGTGGTTCTTGCCACCTCAATTTCACGCCGTGACTTTGACCGGAATGGCAAGTTTGTTGACCGGGCGAAGCTCCGCAAATACGCTGAAGCGATGATTGCTGTCGGACAGGAGTGCAAGGTTCCCGTGGTCGATCTCAATACTCTCACCAAAGATCTTATCGTCAGTATGGGGGAAGAGAAGAGCGCGGAACTTTTCCTCTACTATTACGACAAGAAAGATAACACCCATACCATCGCCAAAGGCGCAGACTCGATTGCGGAGTTCTTCGTGCAGGATGCCAAAAAGCAGGGATTGGATATCGCAAAACTTTTCAAATAAGCGGTATTGGTCCTGTTTGTGTGAACCCGGAAGCCTCCACCGGAGGCGAAAAAATATCAGCACTACGGCTAATGACTTTTTCTTTCCAAGGTTCTCAACATGATTTCAAAGTCCTGCCGGATTTGCGGAACTTCATCCATCGCCATAGCTCGGCAACACTCTAAAACGATGAATAAGAATCCGATAAAAATCACAGAAAGGAATATTCTCCACCAAATAAAGCTCCGCATTTTTTGAAGCCTTCAAAAGCAATGCCGATGATTTGGACGGCACAAAACGGATTTATAACCATCATAATCTGGAAAAATATTGATGGCTCGTACAATTTAATCAGAGATAAACAGTTAATATGAACCCCCTTATTTTACGCATCATTACCGCATTTTCGGCGTTGCGGGCGGGAAAAGTGTTTGCCGCAGATAATATCAGCGTTATTGCCTCCTGTCGGGAGGATGCCGATATTATTACCGGGGCGTTGAAGGTTCTCAAAGCACATACC
>JAZQTR010000167.1:0-1797 GCA_045630865.1 Victivallaceae bacterium | reverse complement strand
CCGGGGCCTTCGCCGATGAACATCAGTTTTGCGTGGGGATTTCCTTCTCCGAACACAGTGTTCTGTCTGCCCTGACACAAACGGCAGTTGCGGCAGTTGCGGACGATTTCACGTATCGCTTCAAGATCATCCGGCAGACTTCCGGAAAATACCGCAGGTTGTGGAACAGATGCCTGAACCGGCTGAACAGAATCAGCCGGAGATACCGGAGTTTGCCGATATACCGGAGTCTCTGCCGGTTGTCTTGAATTACCGGTGTGATTCTGCGCCGGAAGCGGTTTTTCCGGTGTTGCCGCCATCGCAGGTGGTGGTACGGCAGAGCCTGAAGAGAGGAGTTTTTGCCACTCTTCCGACTCTTTTTTGATGCCGGAACACTTCTTTTGTGCAATTATTCCGGCGATTTGAGTAAAAATATCGTCTGACATCTTGTTAAAAATGAAAACCTATGTTATATTCTAATATAGACGCATTTTATTGCAGTTGCAATCAAAGAACGGAAAAATTTCCGGTACAACAAATAATTGGAGTAGAAAAATGAAAGTAGTAGTTGCTTATTCGGGCGGTCTGGATACTTCCGTGATCGTCAAATGGGTGAAAGAGACCTATAACGCAGAGGTCATCTGCTATTGCGCCGACGTGGGTCAGCAGGAGGAACTCGACGGACTTGAGGCCAAAGCGATCGCCACCGGTGCCAGCAAGTGCATCATCGACGATCTCAACGAAGAGTTTGCCCGTGATTACATCTTCCCGATGCTCCAGGGCGAAGCCATTTACGAGAATAACTATCTGCTCGGAACTTCCATCGCGCGTCCGCTCATCGCCAAGCGTCTGGTCGAAGTCGCCAAAGCCGAGGGTGCTGATGCCATCTGTCACGGTGCCACCGGTAAAGGCAACGATCAGGTTCGCTTTGAGCTGAACGCCAATGCTATTGATCCCTCCATCAAGATCATCGCCGCCTGGAGAGATCCCAACTGGCACTTTACCGGCCGTCTTGATATGATCGAGTACGCCAAGAAGCACAATATTCCGGTCAACGTTTCTGCCAAGAAACCCTACAGCATGGATCGCAACCTGCTGCACATCAGCTTCGAGGGCGGAGTTCTTGAGGATCCGTGGGAGGAGTTCCCCGAGGAGATCGCTGTTATGACCGAGCCGCTCTCCAAGGCTGCAGACGTCGCTGACGATGTGGTCATCACCTTCGATAAGGGTATCCCTGTCAAGATCGACGGAGTTGAGTACTCCCCCGCCAACATCATGCGCAAGCTCAACGAGATGGGCAAAAAGCACGCTGTCGGACGCGTCGATATCGTCGAAAACCGTTTCGTCGGCATGAAGAGCCGCGGCATCTATGAGACTCCTGCCGGAACCATCCTGCAGGCCGCTCACCGCGGACTTGAGGAAATCACCCTCGACCGCGAAGTCATGCACCTGCGTGACAGCCTGATCCCCCGCTATGCGGATATGATCTACAACGGCTTCTGGTTTGCTCCCGAGCGTGAAATGCTCCAGGTTATGATCACCGAGAGCCAGAAGTATGTTACCGGCGACGTCCGTGTCAAGCTCTACAAGGGAGCCTGCCACGTTACCGGACGCCGCAGCGAGTTCAGTCTCTACGATGATGAGATCGCCAGCTTTGAGGGTGCCGACGGCTACGACCACAAGGATGCTGCCGGATTCATCAAACTCAACGCTCTGCGTCTGCGCGTTCTTGCCCGCAGCAAACAGAAACGTTATTGATTTGTAAAAACATAACTCCGGAGTGCCTCTTCGGTGCTCCGGAGAAAATACGAGGCAAGT
>JAZQTR010000166.1:0-3641 GCA_045630865.1 Victivallaceae bacterium | reverse complement strand
CCCGCAACCGCAGCAGCCGCAATCAGAAGATTGTTTTTACTGTGCATCAACTTCTCCATATTCGTTGGCCTCTGCGCTGCCTTCAGGAATGCAGAGAACGAGCACGATGATAACTCCGATAAACGGAATGAGCGCAAGCAGCTGCAGCCAGCCGCGTTTTCCGGTATCGTGCAGACGGCGTGCGGTGATTCCGAGATTGGGGCAGAGCAGAGCGAGAGTCAAAATCAGAGAGATCAGCCGTCCCACTCCGGGAATGAGATTGGCGATGAACTGGACGATGAACACTACGAGAATATACATCCAGAAGGTCTTTCTGCCGGTTCTGCCCTCGAAGCAGAAATATTTTTTGGTGACGATGTTGACAAAATTCTGAATAACTTCCTGAAAACTCATAATAAATCTCCTTTTTTGGTAGGTGTGGTTTTTTAACTCTTGTTATTACTTAGGCATCTGGGCGCCGTAGTCGGCAACGGCACCGAAGAGCTTCAGAGCATCTTCCTGCGGATAGCGGTTGGCGTACATATCGCAGGTGGTGGTGATGGTTCCCTGGAGCGGCAGTCCGAGGACACTGCGCAGGGCGTTGCATTTGCCGGGATCAAGTTTGGTCTTTTCGGAGTACTTCATCGAAAGGAACGCGTTGAGATATTTGGCATTGATACGTCCGGCAAAGATCTTGGGATCTTTGAGGTCGATGTTTCCTTCGATCGATTCGATTCCGTCGACCTCCTCAAGATCTTCAAAACCGTCGACTTTGACCTTGACCACCGAGGGCGACATCGTCATCTGGACATCGGATTCACGGTTCAGGAAGAACACATTGTTATCCAGCTTTGTCGTTTTTCTCTTCGGATTGCCCTTGGTGTTGTCGAATCCGGTCAGAACATTCAAGCCGATGATGTTGTTGTGGATATTGGCGTTGCAGTTCTCGTTGTTGCGGATGGCGAATCCCATATCGGCAAGGTCGTTGAGGCGGCTCCAGGTGAAGAGGATGGTGTTGTAGGCGCACTCCCAGTCGATTTTTCCGCTGCCGTTTGAGCAGCTGACGTTGACCGACAGCATACGGTTGTTGCAGAAGACGTTGTTGATGATGGCGACACTGCCCTTGAACCAGTTGAGGTTGACAGCGTAGTTGGAACCGTTGACAAAGGTGCAGTTGCGGATGGTGAGATTTCCCTCGCCGCGCGAAGCGGTCGCCGACGAAATACAGTAGCGGTTGGCACTGGGGAATTTATCGGCTTTGTTCTTCGCCGGGCCTTCGAGCCACATTCCGGTATCGAATCCGGCAGGTTTGCCCTTTACCGCGTGGTAGCTTGAGGCGAATCCGTCATCAAAAATCAATCCGTCGATAACGATATTGAATCCTTTGGGGGCCTTCATCGGATTTTTGTCAAACTCCAGATGGAGCAAGCCCTGTGTTCCGACTTTCTTGTCGTTGTTCTCATTTTTGGGCTGGAACATAGTCTTGAAGGTGAGCGGATCGCGTTTGGTGAAGTCCGCAGAATAACCGCCGAAAATGGAGACAGGTTTTTCCATCTTGAACCAGCCGCACTTCATTCTGCCGGGATAGTTGCCCTCGGCAACGTGGATAACGTCGCCCTCTTTGGCGACAGAAAGTGCCTTCCAGAGGTTTTTGTAAGGAGCCTCTTTAGTTCCGGGATTCTTGTTTTTTCCGGCAGACAGGGAGACAAAAATGTCTTTCGCGGAAATAGCGGATGTTACCGTAAGGGCAACCAGAAAAAATACAGTCAATCTGATTTTTTTCATTTTGCACATCCTTTCTTTGTGAGTTTATACCTCATCCCGTCAGGCGGGGTGATACATAAATCATTGCCGGACAACATCTTTTTGTTCCTGAAACTCAAGATGCCGCAGCCGGAATTTATTATCAACCTCTATTTTGGCAGCAAGGGTAATATACGCAATCAAAAAGAAAAATGCAAGATGTAAAACAATTTTTTTGTTAAAAATTTGTTAAAAAAACCGGTGCCGGCTGTTTTTGTCGCCGTTCCCCCGGAAGCCGGATACAAAAAAAAATGCGCCTCCCGATTGGGAAGCGCAATTTTTCCGTTGCCGATATTACTTGGTGCGGCGGATGGAAAGTGCATCGGTAAGCTCGATGTACTTCGCATAATCCTCACGCATCAGGTAAGCGAGCTGCTTCTTGCGGAGTGCGACCATCGCGAGAAGACCGCGGCGGGTGCTGTGATCTTTCGGGTTGGCCTTCAGGTGAGCGGTCAGCTCAATGATGCGGGCGGTCAGCAGGGCGACCTGAACTTCCGGACTTCCGGTATCGCCGGCTTTACGGGCGAACTTGGCAACGATCTGTTCTCTCTGGGCTTTGTCCATTTTTCTGTTCTCCATTATTTATTGTTTCTCTTCCCGGTACCGACAGCAGCATATCCCCGGACTTGTTTCAGGATACACCATCTGTACCGCGTGTCATATAATATAGTACACCGGCGGCACTTTTGCAAGTTTTTTATTTCAGAATACCGGAAAATGCTGTTTTTCACCCCGAAAATCCTTGACGCAGCCACACCCGTGAGCTATTGTATAAAGCGTACAATTATTTTCAAAATAAAACACATTACAGACGGAGAAAATTCCAAATGAACCATTGTGAAACTTCTGAAAAAGAAGGGGGAAAAAGGGCACTTTCTTTTCCGAAATCCAATAATTTCACTCTTATAGAATTGCTGGTCGTAATTGCCATTATCGCCATTCTGGCAGGAATTCTCATGCCGGCATTGAGTCAGGCAAGAGAGCGCGGAAAGTCTGCCAGCTGCATAAACAATCTGAAAAACATCGGTCTGGCGGCTGCGCAGTACAGCGATGATTTTGACGGCTGGGTACTGCCGACTACTCCTGCCAACTACAACCGCACCACCACAAAAGAGTGGAACCGTGCCGACTCCTGGTTCTGCCACATGCTCCAGAAGTATGACAGCACAAAATATGTATACAACAACTCCGCCTACTGGACTCCGAAAATTCTGCACTGCGCGGCAACTCCGGATGGTTTGATGTACGGTAAAGTTCCGGTAAAGTACTTCAGCTACGCCCTTTGCAACTCTGTTTCGTGGTCCATGGCGGCGACCAATGCCGACAAATTGAAAACCATGCTCGAGTGCCGCAAGAAGGTAAGCTTTTTCAGAAATCCGTCGCAGACTCCGTTTGTCGCTGACGGTGAGGGAGCCTACAACTTCCAGATCGAAAAGAACCAGACGGCACAGCTTGATCCGGCGGCAGCCCCCATCTGGGAGACCGATGGAACCCGCCGCGTAAGTTACCGCCACAACGACCGCACAAATATGCTCACGCTCGGCGGACACGTCAGAACTGATATCACCAAAGTTCCGTCGCGCAACAGCAACTCCGCCAAAAACTTCTATCCTGATGAGGGTGACTACGCCTACGATGTACTGAAAGATCTTTGAGGTGAAAACAATGAACTGCAAACTGATTTTCGCCCTGTTTCTGTCAGGAACATTTGCTTTGAGTGCCGCTGATTTCGAGCTGGACAGCAAATTTTACGACAACAAGATCCCCGAAAGACTTCTGGGACTTGCCGCTTTCTGGAACTCCGGAACCGCTGACGCCGATTACGCAAGAGCCTGCAAACTTGCTTCCGGCTGCGGTAC
>JAZQTR010000165.1:0-33208 GCA_045630865.1 Victivallaceae bacterium | reverse complement strand
GGCGGCAATAGCATCCTTGCGGGTAACAGCTACTCCCTGGTTTGTTTCGTGACGTATCAGCTTTACCTGTTCTTTGCGTAGCGGATAGTCCTCCAACACCCGCAACATTACATCTATGCTGGCGTCGGGAGAAGCGTCGTCAACAAAGATATACTCCAAGTCGTCGAGAGTCTGTTCAAACAGACTTCTGACGCACTGTTCTATATATTTTTCCACGTTATAAACCGCTATACAGATCGACACTTTCGGCATAATTACATACTATTATCTATCGCGTATTTTTTTCACTTTTCTATATATGCTACAGGCCAATTGATAGTCTACACAAGCAAGGTAAAAAAACATCTTAAATATCAAGGAATATTGTTTTTGCTTCCAAAAATATTTTTTTATTTCTTTACTAAGGGATTGCCAGGTTTTTTCGTCAATTGCTTCGTTTGCAATAAAAATACTTCTTAATAAAAGAGTTGATTTACGTTGATTTGAAATTTTTCTTTGTGCTTCTGTTTTTAAAAAAGCCCCTGCAATATCAAAGGCTCTGGCAATCACCATCGCATCTTTGTTTTTCATCAGAGATTCAGGATTATCAACTCTGTAGTGATACAACGGAACATCCACAAAACTGACAGAACATGCCAACGTACAATATTGTAATACGGCAATAAAATCTTCTGCAGTAACTAATTCTTTGAAGTATTTTATTTCTGGATGTTGCACTATTTGCGCCTTGCATAATTTATCCCACAGAACGTCAGATATTGAACCTGTTAAAATACTTTCAACCAGATCTCCACTTTCGTAAAAAGTGTTATAAAAAAGACTCCTATTATATTCTGTTTCGTTAAAATATTGACAAATAACAATATCTGCCCCCGTCTGTAGTGCTTTGACATACAATTTTTCATACATATCCAACTCAACCCAGTCATCGGGATCACAGTGGATGATGTAGTCACCGGTTGCGGCGGCAATAGCATCCTTGCGGGTAACAGCTACTCCCTGATTTTTTTCGTGACGCAGCAGCTTCACCTGATATTTGCGGTGCGGATAATCTTCCAGAACACGGAGCATTACATCAATGCTGCCGTCAGGAGAAGCGTCATCGACAAATATATATTCCAAATCGTCAAGAGTCTGTCCAAACAAACTGCGAACACACTGCTCAATGTATTTCTCAACATTATATACTGCTACGCAAATTGAAACTTTAGGCATAACAAACTCACTGAGCTATTTTTAATTTGGACAAAAGCATTGTTTTCACACGCCCGTAAAGCTCCTTTCCTCCGGGGGCAAACAGCCACATCAAAGGAAATACAACCATCAAGTACATTGCTCCGATACATACTGCATAACCAATCCAATTGAAGTATGATGTACTTACTGAAAACGGAAGCCATTCTGCAACAATACTGCATCCCATACCGGTAACTACAGCGACAGCACTATTTTTGACAAAAATTGAAACATACTCTAAAACACTTATTTTTATCCCTGAAGAAAAGAGGAAATAAGGCTTCCATAATCCAACAATCACAACATTGCTTGCAACACAACCTGCGATAACACCGGCAACTCCGTAAAAATAACCGCCGAGCAAAGCAACTGCTATCAAAATGGCAGATTCCGCATAGGGAGCCCAGATATCCCGAAACAAACCATAACCGTTAATAAACTGATCTGTCGTCCCCCTGAAAATGGCAAAAAAGCTGTTAATCAACACCATTATCAAAACGCTTTTCGACATAAGATATTCTGCACCGATCCATAATATGATAAATGGCTCAAGCATGTGATAAAACATAAATATACAAAAACCGGAAACAAGGAAATTCATTGCGAACATTTCCTGATAAATACTCAACACTTTTTCGCGTGTACTATTGGCAATCAAATTGCCCACACTGGCAAATGTACTGCCGCATACAATACCGGTAAACATAAAAACTTTTGATATAACTGCAGTATAGTTTCCGTACAGGGCAACCTCTTTAAGCGACACGAAAGCGTATATCAGAATACTGGATACCTGCCATTGAGCAAAAGTTCCGATTTTGTGTGCAAAGACCTGCTTCACCAGAGTTTTGATTTCCGGAAATGCTTTCAGTTTTTCCCTGCCATTGGCAATAGTTGAATTCAGCCACGGATAGTAGGCGTTGATTTTGCGGTTGAGTATAATGCAGTAGATTCCGGAAAACAGGAGAGATATGACGAAAAACAGATATAAGTTTGCACAATATCTTGCTGCCGCTATTTGCAGCAACTGCTGAGTTATGTTACTCATCTGCAGATTTTTGGTCACAACATAATTGCGTTGATCTGCGGAAAGCAAAGTCATACGATAATTCAGAAAGTAGCTGAAGAGAGACGTGATAATGTAAGTGTAGAATCCGCAATAGATCAACAGCATTGACATTCCGGTCTTGGGAAATATCACCGGAAGAAAACATGAGAGTATGATTCCTGTACCGAGAATGAAATATCCCACTCTGCTGTATAGGTATCCCAACACGGAAACAATGTCATTTACCTTTTCGCGGTCACCATCCGCAAGCGGCTTGTAAAGGGAGTAACTTACGGCTGTACCGATTCCAAGTTCAGCGATATTGAGAAATCCGAGCAGGCTCTGAAGAGTTCCGGACAAGCCCATAAACTCAACGCCGAGCCGGTCGAGAAAGACTTTGCGCGAAAAAAAGCCGATGAAAATCGCTATCAGACTGAAAAACAGACTGACGCGGGCATTTTTCAGTGAGTGATAAACTCTTGACTTATTCTCTTCCATATTGTTTTATTTTTCCAGATCGTCGGCATTCCAGAGCATTTCTATGTGCCGTCCGAGGAAATTGAGGTTTATTACCATGCGGAGCGCATCTTCGCGCTTGACTATTATGGCTCGCTCACCACGGAACGCTCCTGTCTTTACACACACTTCATCGCCTGCCTGCAGTCCGGGATTAACCACCAGCTCGCGGCTTGCTGACTCAAGCTCGCTGCGGCGAACCTGACGGAGGTCCGAAAGCAACGACTCCTCCTCGTACTCATCCAGCACCCGCAGCTGACGCACCGCCTGGTTGCGGCGGATAACGGTCTGCTCTTCCTGATCGGCGCAGAGAAAAAGGTATCCCGGAAACATCGGCAGACGCGTCTCCCGCTTGCTGCGGTTGTGAACGGTCACTTTGGTCAACAAGGGAAGATATCCGATAACGCCAGCATTTCCCAGCTGAGTGCAGGCGAATTTTTCATTGCGCGGACGGATCATCGCAAGGCACCAGGATTTTCCGTTATGGTGCTGCAAAATATCGGTCATATCTGCACTGTTTTCCACTGTTAAACCCCTTGTTTTCAGAAATCAAAGCACGCGAAGCCATCATACGGGGCAGATGCCGGGTATGAAAATACTTAAAAAACAACTGATTTCGGAGATAAGATACACCCCCATCAATAAAAAAACAACACAAATTTTCACTTTTCAGTACTTATTTGAGGATTTTTTACAAAATCGACTTGAAAAATCACACTTTCGGGTGCATTTTTTATAAGCGACAACGCGGAAAGATGGTCGAGTGGTTTAAGGCAGCGGTCTTGAAAACCGCCGGGGCGCAAGCTCCCGAGGGTTCGAATCCCTCTCTTTCCGCCATTTTTTTGCTAAAAAAATGGCGAACGAAGACGCAAGGCTTCACTTCACTGTGCCGTCAGGCACAACTTCACATCTTCACGCGGCACCAGCCGCTCTTCACTGAATAACCGTTACGCCTTGCTTGTGAAGTCGCTCCATTTCATTCCGCTTGTGAAGACGTTTCGCTTACGCTCCACTTGTGAAGTTGCCGCCTGTCGGCGGGTGGATGTGTTTCTGATTAAAAGCGCACCTGCGGTGCTTAAACGGCGGTGTTGCCGCCTTGATTTTTTCTCCTGCTATGCTATATTATTTCCCGAAAGGATATAATCTTATGACTGAAAGCAGATTGCTGTACTTTTGTAAAATATGTTGTTTCATGTTGCTTTTATCGACAAGCAGATTTTTGTTTGCCGCAGAGTCGGTAATGGTTCCTTCGGTATCAAATGAGCATTTTTGTTTGATCGATCAAATTGTACAAATACAATTTGGCTTATTGCCGAAATCAAAAGAACAAGTGGTCGAAAAAGAACTCAAGGAACTTTCCCTGAAAGATACTCTGGCAGCGGTGCGTTTTGCGATGATAATTATGCGCCGGGATGAAACAGAAAGCAAAAGAATATGGCACGAAAATTTACAAAAGTTACTGCAGCTTGCAGAAAAGAACAATCCGCAAGCTTGTTTGTATCTTTCTATGGCTTATCAGCATGGAATTGTGGTTGAAAAAAGTTCTGAAACAGCTTCTCTATACCGCAAAAAATTTCATTCGTTACGGCAAGCAGCGTTATTGAAAAACGACCCGTGTTCTATGCTGGAAGAAGTTATCCTGATTTTACAACAACAATCCCCTGCTGATGCAAGATTGCCTGAGTTACTCAGAAAATTGCAAGAAAACGGCAGTATTACGGCGGAAAAATTGTTGAAAAGAATGGAAAAGAAACAATGAGCCTGAACAAAATTATTGAAAAAACTTTATGACACAGCAAAACGCAATAAAACTTTTTGAGCAGAAACAAGTCCGTTCCGTTTGGGATGACACCACGGAAGAATGGTACTTTTCGGTTGTGGATGTGGTTGCGATATTGACAGATAGTCAAGATCCCAGAAATTATTGGAAGGTCTTGAAAAGCCGTCTAAAAAAAGAGGGAAACCAGTCGGTTACAAATTGTAACCAACTGAAATTACCGTCTTCCGATGGAAAGTTTTATAAGACCGATGTGGCTACGGCTGAACAACTTTTCCGGCTTATCCAGTCCATTCCATCACCGAAAGCGGAACCATTTAAACTGTGGATCGCTCAAGTCGCAGCAGAACGGCTTAATCAAATGCAGGACCCAGAACGCTCCATCGAACAGGCAATGTTGGATTACCGGCGTTTGGGCTATTCTGAAAACTGGATCAATCAGCGATTGAAATCAATCGAAATCCGCAAAGAATTGACTGATGAATGGAAGCGTCTTGGTTTGGAAGAAGGGGCAGAGTTTGCTATTCTGACCGATATTATCTACAAAGCATGGGCTGGAAAGAGTGCCAAAGAGTACAAGCAATTCAAAGGTTTGAAAAAAGAAAATCTGCGTGACAATATGACCAACCGTGAGCTGGTGTTGAATATGCTTGCTGAAGTTTCCACCAAGGATATTTCAGAAGCAGAAAATCCTGATACTTTTGCCCGACACGCTCAAGTTGCAAAACGCGGCGGCAACGTAGCAAAAACCGCCCGTGAACAATTGGAAAAAGAGTTGGGGCATTCGGTCATTTCTCCAGAAAATGCAAAATAACTTGGAATTGCAGGAAGTATGGATTTGCCGTTTGAAGATGAAGAAGCAAAGTGACATTCTGAGTTTTTCTGACTGTAAGTGAAGCTATTTTCAGAAATTCATTTCACAGTAAAACCCTGAGTTTTTAAGCTCAAAAAGCGTTTCAGAATGGCGGGAGAAGATAAAAATTTCCAGCCGCCATTTTTTTTGTAAAAAAATGGCTAACGAAGACGCAAGTCTTCTCTTCACGCTTTTGTGCCAACAAAAGCTCTTCACTTAAAACCGAAGGTTTTCTTCACATCTTCACCAAACTCCAGAGAAGACTTACTTGCTTGCTTGTCCACCGTAGCCTTGTGCGAAGGTGGATGAAGACGCTCCATTTCATTCCGCTTGTGAAGAGGTCAGCTTCACTGCCCGTGAAGTTGCCGCCTGTCGGCGGGTGGATGTGTTTCCTTTTATACTGCGCTTCTGGCGTTGCCGCCTTGATTTTTCCGGCACGGATCTGCAAAATGATTTTCAAGTTTAATTTTGATGCCAACGGTGTTTAATGCTGTATAAATATAAAAATTATGTAGTTTCAAGCACTTTTTCGACTTGACAAACAGGTGTTTTTGCGCTATATTTTTACCACAGTTAGTTTAGTTAGTTAGTTAGTTAGTTAGTTAGTTAAGCGCGTTAAACCGCTTTTTTTAACCGGGGGAACTCTACATGAAAAAGATAATTACCGCATCCGTTTTTATGGGTCTGGCAATCTCTGCCATGGCTGCTTATCAGTATGAAACCAAAGGAAATCAGGGCTGGCTCACCTTCGACTCTGACACCACGGTTGCCTTTGACCTTGCCCGCAGCGGAAAAGACAAAGATCACGAAAACTTCATCGACCGCGGAGAAGGCGTCGTTGATTACGGCTGGTACAATCTGGATACCGGCGCGACCGGTTCCTTCAACAATGGACTTGCCGCAACTTTTACTGCCAATGACCGCATCGGATTGTATGTGACTGACAATCAGGGGAACACTTTCCTTTCCACCAAACCGCGCAGTCCGTTTGAGGAAGAGACCTGGGGCAAGGTAAGAGTTTCCGAAGGCAACCTGTATCTGGCCGGCGGAAACTTCGGCTCCAACGGAACCCACGAGTACTATGTGTTCAAGGTAAATGAAACCAATGCTTCCGGCAAGACACCCTCCGGACAGCCGCTCCCGGGTATACTTGCTGTTCTTGCAGTCGGCGGAGCAGCTTTCGGAATTAAAAAAGCGTATGACAAAAAGAAAGGAACTCCTGTAAAATGAAAAACAAACTGAGTGCATTGTTTGCAGTCGTTCTGGCAAGTTCAGCAATTCCTGCGTCGGCCGCACTCCAATACAGCCTGCAGACAGGAACCGGAGAAGCATATTTTTCAGTCGATACAAAATCAACTGTTTATGTTGATGTAAAGAAACTCGACGGTACCGGTGTCGCTATCGGAGATTCAGTCATCACCAATATCGGTTGGTACAACTATGATGATGTTGCCAATTACCGTCAGGGTGGCAATGCCCCAGGAAGACCCGGTTTCGGCCCCAGTAACAACAGCCCCGTATTTGGCCCCGGAAACCGGGGAAACAACTCTCAAAATTCTTCAGCTCCTGAACTCCACTACGGTGATATGACCACCGGTGCTCTCGGAGAATTTTCTCCCGGAGACAAAATCGTACTCTGGGTGGAAACCACTTCTGCAGACGGCAAAAAAGAGACTTTCACTATGTACAGTCCCACCACGCAAGACAGTGACATCTGGATGCTCAGCGAAACAGGAGAAAGCATTATCTTCAACTGGGGCGATTTCGGAGTTGATTACGGCAAGAAATCGCAGGAATCCATCAATCCTGCGGGCTTCCAGTTTGCCATCTCTACCAAAGCTCCCTCCGGACAGCCCCTGCCCGGTATCATCGCCACCCTCGCTGTCGGCGGAGGAACTTTGCTCTATCTTAAAAAGCGCAAGAAACTCTACGCAGAAAAATAACTTTCTGACGTGCGGGTGCATTATGGTACATTTGAATAAAAAACACCTTATACTGATTTCTGCTGCAATTCTGATTATTGCCGCCAGTATAGGAGTGACAGCGTATCTGCTTTTCTCAAATTACCAGAATGTCCTCCTCTTCAAACAGGCGAAAGCGAATTTTCAGCAGGGCAATCCGGAGTCGCTGAAAGTTGCAGAACTGCAGCTTCAGCAAGTCATCCGCAGCGACAAGGACAATGAAGCCGCCTATATTATGCTGGGAGAGATTGCAGAAAAGCAGAAAATCTATCCGGAACAGGTCTACTACTGTTATATGGCTTCCAGCCTCAACCCTATGAGCCGGGAAAACAAAGAAAAATATATCAATAGTCTCTGCCTTGCCCGTTATTTTGACCGCCTTGAAAACTTTCTTGCCCAGCAGGAGCTGACGGATGATCAGAAACAACTACTGCGCTACGCAGCCGGTCGCAACGGCAATATCAACAAATATAAGTCCAAACACACAAAGGCAAACGCCAATAACAGTATCGGCAAATTGACTTCCCTGCTTTATGAGCAGAAAAACCTCAATATTGCTGATAAAATCAAAAGTATTGACTCCATTACGGCGGACAGTGTGTTTCTGCAACAGGAACTCCTTGCCGCAAAAGCTGAACTTCTACTCAAAAGTCAGAATTTAAAGAGCACTGAAAGTGTGTTAAAAAAGGCATACGAACTCAATGAATTTGCATTTGCTCCGGCTTTGGGCAGATTTTATGCCAATTTCCGGACTTTCGCAAGCGCATTGTCTGTATTTGAAAAGTATCTTGCAACCTACCACGATGCGGCAGTCGCCATCCAGACGGCAGAGATATATTGTCTGCTGGATAAAACCAACAAGATAGACGAACTCCGTAAACGCTATCAGCTTGATTCCGGAAATAACGGTATGCTGAGCTGTTATTATTTTGATGCACTCACCGCACTGGCAAAAGATGATTTGGCAGCATTGAAGAAGCTGACTCCACCGCTACGTAAAAATATAAACACTCCGCTTGCCGCCTACATCTTTCTTTGCACCGACATCCAAAGCAGTGATGCGTCAGCAGTTGCGGCAAGCTACACGGAACTGCTCGAACACCGCAGTTATCTTGACCTGCAGAAAAGAGCCGATGATATGGTTTCCAGCTACCTGAAACGCTCTTTGAACAACGCTCGTGCCAACGGAGAACAGCTTCTCATTCTGGCTCAAAAACTTCACAGCCGCAAACCAGATGCCTTTACCGCAAAATTCATACTGCTGATGCAGAAAAGAAACAGAACAACAGATATATCCCTGCTGAATGACGCTTTGAAAAGGTTTTCAAACGATTACGGAATAATAAAAATCGCCATCGAGTATTATCTGGGCAACTCTTTATCTGAGTGCAATCGGCTGATTACTTACTACAAGAAAACATTTCCCGAAAGAAGCCGGGATATTTTGCGCTACGAAATAATTCTGGCGTTGAAGATGAAAGATTTTGATCGGGCGTCAGAGCTGTTCCGGAAAAACTTCTCTCCTGCAATCGCACAGGAATACTGGACTTTTGCCAGCTCAACCGGTCGTGAGAACGATCTGCTTGCTTTGAGCCGGGATAAACGTTATGCTCCATTCTGTCAGGCGTTGATCCATCTGAAAAAGCGTGAAGTCAAACAGGCTTGCGACCTGCTTGAAAGTGCCGATGCAAAAAACAATTACTCACTGCTGTTTTTTGCGGCAAAAACACTGGCTGAAAATGGCAGAAATCAGGCGGCGTTAAAGAAATATGCTCTGTTTCCGGAAAAATCGCCGTACACGATAGCAGTTTTGCTGAATACGGCAGAGCTTCACGCCGAAGCCGGAAACATCGAACAGGCTGTAACTTTGTCCGCCAGAGCGTATAATCTTGCACCGTCAATGCCGGAGACCCAACTCTGCTATGCGGATAAACTTCATAAAAGTGGAGATTTGAGAATTATTCCGGATGTCGTAAAATTGTCTTCGTCCAAAACCTACCGCCGCAAATTGGAACCTTTGTGGATTTCCGGAATGGAACAGCGGATAAAAAATTGCAACATAAATACCCAACGGGAAAAAATCAGGGAGCTGTGCCGTCAGCTTCTGGTCACTGCGCCCGACAACAATGTCGCACTTGAGTATTTGAAGAAACTCCATCAGATGCCACAGTAAATATGAAAATTTTTATCGACAATTTTCTGAAAAAACACCCCCTGGGAGCGTTGTACGGAACGCTTCTGGGGATTGTTGCATTTTGGGCGGCAGTTCCGATGGTCACTTCCGGAGCATGGGATGCTGCTCTGGTTGATCTGGTAATGACCGGTATTCTTATTTATTTTATGCTCAAAAGTTTCATTGCGACCAGCCGGCAAGAGTCCTCTCTTGCTGAAAAATGCGTTGCGTGGTTGATGCTGGTGATATCCAATATTTTTGCCCTGCTGCCGACAAACAGCTTTCCGGGAAGTTTGAGTACAGCGTTTGCTTTCTCTCTTCTGATCTGTGCAGTTGTCCTCTATTTCAGCGGTAAAATCACTGCCCTGACCTGCGCCGCCCCTGCCCTGTGGTGCTGTGTTTTTATGCCGTATCACGAGGAGTTTATGCTGTTATTGAGTTTTCCGTTACGTTTGAGTGCCACTTTGTTGAGTGCAGGCATTCTGAAATTGTGCGGTATCGGAGTAGTTTACTCCGGCACATCGCTTGAACTGCCCGGGCTTGACATATCTATAACTGACGCCTGCAGCGGAATAAATCAGCTTGATGCGTTTATTCTGATCGCGTTTATCATCGTGCATATACTGCACAAAAAGAACATTTGGAAGATACTGCACTTTGCCTTTATCATTCCGTCAATCATAGTCGGCAACGGTTTGCGGATTGCTCTTACTGTGCTGTTGTACAAGTTATGGGGTGAAACGGTTTTGATGAACAGCTGGCACACTGCACTGGGCTATATTCAAATCGTTCTGGCATTGATTATCTTTCTTGCCGCCGGAAAGATTTTTTCGTTTTCCGACACTCAAACAGCAGAGGTGGAAAATTGATTAAGACTGCGCTCATCCTGTTATCCTTCCTGCCGCTCCTGCTGCATTCGCCTTATCTGCTGCAGGCGTGGTGGAATTCCAGACTCGATCAACTGGATTGGATATTTTATCTCGCCGCAGTTCCTGCTGCAGTTTGGGCATTGTATAAGCAAAAGCTTGGTAAATACGATTTTTATGCCCTCCTTCTGCTTGTACCGACACTGACACTTACGGCATTCCCTGCCCTGCATAATATCAATGCGTTACTGATTGCATCGGCGGTCGGAGTCATTTTTTCAACATGCTGGCTGACAGGAGCGTGGAGTTCGGCATACAAGGTGCTTCCTGCGGCGATCATCCTCCTGCTGGGAACCCCAAGTTCAAGTTATCAGCTTTCGCTGCTTCTGATGTGTCCGGTGTATCTGGCGTGGGCGGTAAAGTTTTTGCTGGCGGCATTGTGTCTTGCGTGGATATGGTACACCAAACGTACCGGAAGATTGATAAAATGCGGTACAATCTGCTTTACAGCGGCGGTTTTGGCAAGCAGTTTCCTTTTGCTGCACTCCAAAGAGCTATATTTTGAGGGCAACAGTTTCATTCCGGAGTTTACCTCTCACTGCGGTGATTTCTGGGGCCGCCGAATACAACCGGATGAAAACACCAAACGCTTTTTTGCCACAAGTTCCGTACAGCAGCACCGCTATACCAAAAATGACACAGATATATCAGTTCTGGCTGTCCGGTGCGGAAAAAACATCCACGAGATCCATCCGGCAAGCCATTGCCTGCGTACCAGTATGTGGAGCATTTATTCAGAAAACATATTGTATCTGCAGGATAATTTTGCCGTAACAGAAATCGAAGCCGGTAAAGGTGGCTACCGTATTCTGGTTTGGGTTTGGTACAGCAGTGATAAATTTTCCACTCCGGGATTCCTCGGATTCAGAAGACATTTCAAGCCGGGCGGCAACTATTACACCTATCAAGTATCTCTCCCCTTGTCCGGCAGTGTTGAAAACACCAGAGGAGAATTGAAAAAATTTATGCAGGCGTTAAGGAGACCTGAAAAAATATGACACATTACGAAGAAATCATCGCTCTGCGGCAGGAATTGAAAAAACCAAGCGTTTTCCGGCACAACCATATTCAGCTGCGTATGCTGATATGGCACTTGACGATTCGCTGTTCCGTCTTTTTCAAACGTTTTATGGATATAGTCCTGACGGTTATCGCTTTCATATTGGGATCGCCGGTTTTCCTTTTGACCGCATTGATCGTCAAGGTCACAAGTCCGGGACCGATCATTTTCAGCCAGATACGGGTCGGAAGATACGGCAGACACTTCAAGTTCTACAAGTTCCGCAGTATGTACATTGACGCAGAAGCGCGCAAGGCGGAGCTTTTGAAACACAATGAATCAGGCGACGGAGTGATTTTCAAAATGAAACGTGATCCCCGCATCACTCCGGTCGGTCGTTTTATCCGCAAGTTCAGTATTGATGAACTGCCGCAGCTCTTTAATGTGATTTTAGGTGATATGAGTTTGGTTGGGCCCCGTCCGCCGCTGCCGTCAGAAGTGCGCACCTACACTCTGGAAGAACGCAAACGCCTTAATATAACTCCGGGCATCACCTGTTTGTGGCAGGTATCCGGACGCAGTGAGTTGCCGTTTTCCAAACAGATAGCCCTGGATAAAGAATACATCGCAAGCCGCAGTGTGTGGAAAGACTTTCTCATTCTGCTCAAAACCATTCCGGCAATCCTGACTGGCAAAGGAGCGTGGTGATATGAAACATCTCCTGATAAATCCCTACTCCCAAAGTCAGGAGTGGTGCAAAGATTATTTTCCCGACCGCAGTCTTGGTATGATGCCGGTCGGCGGACGCTGCGCTGCTGAATACTTTATCGACCTTGCGCTGCGTTGTCAGGCTGAATCGCTTTTACTGCTCGGTCCCACCTACAATGAACATCTTGCTGAACATCTCTATGAATATCAGCACGGCGAACTTAAACTGGACTACCGCAAGGGCGGCGGAAATGATACCGTACGTCATCTGCTGGAAGTATATTCCCATGAGTGCGGTGACGACTGTCTTATCCTGCACGGTATGCTTATGCCCAAAACTCATACCCTTGAAGATTTGCAGAGCTCCTTTGTTCCCTGCGAAGATGACGGTGCGGAAGACGGCATTTACTGCTGCAAGAACGGCGTTCTGCTGAAAAGCAATATTGAGTTTTATCACATTGATTCGCTTACAAGTTACTTTGAAGTCAACTTTCAAGTTCTGAACGATGATTTTTACAATCTTCCCGGCTATACCACCATGGATAATATCCACACCGGAACCAATGTGGTTATGAAGCAGGATTGCAATTTGAATGGTCCGCTGGTACTGGGAGATAACACTTTTCTTGAAACAGAAACAACTGTTTCCAATGCGATCATCGGTGAGCGCGCTCTGGTGGATAAGGCATGCGTGGTGGAACACTCCATTATTTTTGACCGTACTTATACTGCCGGAAATCTGGAAATCAAAAACAAGATCGTCACTCCGGGACGAATCATTGATCCCTACTCCGGTGGAGTGTTGGAACGCAACAGTTACGGCTACGCCTTTTCTCCCATTCAGAATCGCTCCGCCTGGATATTGCGGTTGTGGGAACACTTTATAGCGTTGGTTCTGGCACTCGGACTTGCCGTACCTTATCTGCTGTTATTGCCGTTCTATCTTACGCACAAAAACTCCCACTGGTGCTGGAAACTCTCAATGGATCGCTATCCGGGGTTCTGGGCTGTACTGTTTTTCCGGAAAGAGTTGGTCAAGAGCCACCCCGCCAACGAACACTATGTGTTTCAGATGGGCGAAATCTACGGACTTCAGAATACGCCCGAACAACGGCGCATTTATGACTATTATTATCACTATCACTGTTCCTGTTTTCTGGTATTGCAGGTAGTTCTGCGCAGTCTGGGAAAAAGAGGATTTGCCACCTATGTTGAACGCAAACGCTCATAAAAAATTTACAGCCTGCGGCGATATGGAAGCCGAAATACTGCTGGATAGAGTTCTTTCCGAGATGAAAGAGCAGCTTTCCGGCACGGGGCTCTCTGTGTACCTTGGCGGCAGCTACGGCAGAGGTGACGGCGGCGTGCGGCAGGATAGAGAAAATGGTATCCTTTACAACGATCTGGACTTTTTTGTCTTTGCCGGAAATAAGTGCGACAACGCTGACCATGTGCTTGAAACGATCGCCAAAAAGTATGAGCATGAGCTGAAAGTCGACGTGGATTTCAGCAAAATTATGAGAATCCGCGATATAAAGAAAAATGCCAAACGCCTGATGATGCAGGAGTTGAAACGGGGATATAAACTTGTTGCAGGAGTTGACCTGCTCGAGCAGTATCTTCCGGAGCTTCCGGCTGACAAAGTGCCATTTTCCGAAGCGTGCCGTCTGTGGCTCAACCGCGGAGTGGGGCTGCTGCTTGCGTGGGAAAAAATTTCAGAAAACTCTGCAGATACCGACTTCATCCTGCGGAATATCAACAAAGCTGTTCTCGGTGCCGGTGATGCAGCTCTTATTGCCGAAGGGAAATACAAGTGGACCATCGGCGAAAGATTAACGGAAATAAATAACTCTGAGTTGAGTGCCGCTTGCAAAGAGCTTTACGCCAAAGCAGTGGAGTTCAAAAAATCTCCGAACAGGCAGATGACGCAGGATTTGAAAGAGTTGTGGTTTTCTGCGCGCGATATATTCCGTGAGTGTATGGAGTACGGCTGTTCCGACAGCTGTGCGGCAATATATCTGATGTGCGAAAAAGACCGCGAAGTGTCGCTTGTAAACTATATTAAATATTGTATAAAAAGCCGCGTCCTGCCCTTGTGGAGCTGGAAATATTACACTATGCCCGCCGTTGCGGTATTGGCGAATGAGGTATTCCGGATGTTGGATAAGACAGAGCCGGATTGTATTTCAGAAAGCAAACTTTATCAGCAGTGGCTGATTTTTAATTGAGGGAAATATTATGGATTCACTGGATAATGAATTGAACGTACAGGCAGAGACCAGGCAGATGCAGAAACTGCAGATGTATCAGAAGCTGGTTCTCTTCACATTGTTCAAATTCAAATGGAGTATTCTGATCGTCTTTGCACTGACTGTATGTGCCGGAGTTGTTCTACGCTACATTCAATTTCAAAAGTCCCATCACAAATATGAGGGTTCAGTTACCCTGTTTTATACTCCACGCGCCAGTGAAGAGGTCAAGCCGTTGAGTTTGAATCATGTTCTTGGAGTATTTTCCCGTCAGCAGATATTCAAGCAGCTTGTGGATGAGCTGCATCTCAATGACAAACAGAAAGCATTTCTCAAACAGAGTATCGAAGTCAAACTGTTGAGAGATCACAACGACATGTTCGTCATCACAGGAATCGGTGACAGTGATGAGTATGTAAAACTGCTGGTAAATACTTTTGTTGCCATCGCAATCCGCAATTACGAAGAGTACCGCACTGCCGAACTGCGCAACTTTCTGGAAAACCGGGAGCGGCGTTTGAGCGAAGTTCAGGAGTATCAGAGCACCCAGATCGAAAAACTGCACGCACTGCACAGCAAATACGGTATAATCCATCCGATTGAAGAGATGGAAACTCTGAAGAAAATGCAGGGCGAACAGGATGCCGCTCTTGCAGAGCTCAATGTGAAACTTTCTGATGCAAGACACCGTTTTGCAGTAGCAGAAAAAAATTACAAAGAGATCCCTGCCCATGTCATAAAACACCGGGCGGCTTTGCTCGAATATATTCTGGAGCTGCGCAAAGCGTCAAGGGAATATGAGAAAGCAAAATTGATGTTTGCTGAACGCAATCCCCGTTTTGTGGAAGCAAAAAGTGCATACGAAACCATTGCCAATGAGTTTGAGGAATTCAAAAAGCACCACAAAATCACCGAGTTTGAAGAGTGTATGCTTCTGGATATCGAGGGTAATATCAACAGATATCAGGAAGCAGAGGTCGCGCTCGGTCAGCTGAATATCAGTATGAATTCCCTGCAGGCTGAAATTGATCTCACCCATAAAAAAGAAGCCAAGCTCCAGAAAATGATTCCTGAACATGAGCGTATCGAGCAGCTTATGAAAACAGCCGGTAAAAACATCTCCCTTATCGTAGAGGAAATGACCCGCGTCAGAAGTAATATTGCTCACGTTCCCAGTGACATTACTATCAATGAAAGACTGGTAAACACCAAAGCATTTTCGTGTTTCCCGGTAAAAATACTGGCCGTACTGCTCATCGGAGCTATCTTTACAAGCGGTCTGTATGC
The DNA here is from genome assembly GCA_045630865.1 of Victivallaceae bacterium. Lineage (GTDB taxonomy): Bacteria > Verrucomicrobiota > Lentisphaeria > Victivallales > Victivallaceae > UBA1784. The sequence continues at coordinate 17,474 of JAZQTR010000165.1, read as the reverse complement.
TGTAGTGATGATTTTCTGGGACATCCTGAACGGAAAGTTCAGCGGAATCGAAGAGGCCGTCTTTCATAAAGACTTTTTCGATACTGTCGGCGTCATTCCTCACGAAAATGCAAACTTTTCGGTCGAACAGCGCAAAATTCTTATCAACGAGATGTTCTACCGTTTCGTTTTGAAATTGAAAGATACCCGCACGATTTTCTGCTGTTCTTTGAACGGATCGTTTTTAAGTTCCATTATGTTTGACGAACAGTTTACAAAAGCCAGACGCAATACTATTCTTGTCCGTTTGATCCACGAAAGCGATGTCGAAAAAATTTGCGGCAATATGCAGAAAATCGGACACTTCTATTATTCAGATAATGGAAATACCGGCGTAAACTATAACTCGAAAGATGCCAAACACAACATAGAATATCTGCAGGGATTCTCTTCAGGTGACGGTCGCGGTTATGGCTTCGGGTATGGATTTGCGTTCTTTCCTGTACGGAATATTTCCGTGCTGGAACCGGATGAAATCAGTGCGTTGTACGATGTGGTCAATGAATTGAAAAAGCATTATCAACTTATCCGGGTTTCCAGGGAAAAGCCGTTCAACGCGTCCTGTATTCTTGTAAGACAGCTTCACGATATTTGTGATGCAACTATGCTTTATATCGGCAAAAAACAGACTCCCCGCAGTGTGTTGCGCCGTGTTCTCAAACTGCACGATGAGGAACACAAAATTTACGCGATCCTCACTGGTGTGACTGATATCGACAAAATTATCTCCGGAGATTACATTTGATGAAAAATTCAGCTTATATCCTTGTTGTGCTTTCATTTGTCTGCTGCCTCTGCGGATGCTACGACCGCTATACCGGCAACTTCGAGCAGTTTCCGGAAATAACCAATCTTCCGACCGGCGTCGTCGATCAGGCGGGACTTACCGAGGAAGATAAACGCCGTCAGCTTGAATTTCTCAAGCAGCTCGACGCCCAGAAAGAACCCGTTTACCGCATCAACGCAGGTGATAAAATCAGTATCAGAGTGTACAGTCATCCTGATTTGATCATGGAGTCACTGGTCACCCCTGACGGTGCTATCGGAGTTATGTTTGCCGGACAGGTTCAGGTTGCCGGACTGACACTCGAAGAGGCTTCTGAAAAAATCAAAAAAGTCTACGCCCAGTACATCAAAAATCCGGAACTGGGAGTCTTTGCCATTGATGTAAGAAGCCAGACAGCCACCATCGCCGGAGCTGTGAACAATCCGGGAATGTTTGTGATTTCCAACGGTATGCGCCTCGCCGATCTCTTTGCAAAAGCCGGTGGTTCAGCTGTTCGTGACTTCGATGACCAGATGCTGGATGCAGCTGATTACCAGAACAGTATTATTGTCCGGAACGGCAAGGTTCTGCCGGTCAATTTCTCGCTGGCGATAGAAAAAGGTGACCGCTGGCACAATGTAAAACTGAAAAAAGGTGATTACATCTATATTGCTGTGCGTTCCGAAGCGATGTGCAGTATCATCGGCAGCATCAACCGTCCGCACAAAAGATTGTGGGATCAGAATCTGGGTATTCTGGAACTCATCTCTTCAGGACTCGGCTTGAAAGAACAGTATTGGAAGTACGGCGTGATCATCCGCGGCGGTATGGAAAACCCGCGCTTTTACCGGGTCGATATCGACGGCATAATGCTCGGACGCTGTGCCAATGTCAGATTGCAGCCCGGCGATGTGGTCTATATTCCGCACGACAATGTGTCTGAATACAACGTCTTTGTCAGAAAAATGCTGCCGACGGCTCAATTCTTGAGTACGTTCACGTTCCCGGCATTGAACTTCATCCAGTAAGGACTTTTTTCTGAAATGAAATACCTGATTTTTCTCATCGCATTCATGGGAGTGCTGCCGCTCGGCTATATGCTTACGTTGAACCGTAAGTTTATGCGCTATGCTTTTCTGGCGGTGCTGCTCCCTGTGATGATGTTCAATCAGGTATCAATCAACTTCTTTTCGCACGAAACCTACCGCGGAACATCACGCGGCATGGAGGTTTCTCTGGTTTATCTGATCGCATTGGCTATGCTGTTCGGCATGTTGATACTGTACAGCAAAAAGCCGCTGCTCCCTGACGCCGGAAGCAAAATCTACTGGATATATTTTCTTTTATGCATCCCCTCCCTGATAAATGCAGACAATGTGCTTTACAGCTGGTTTGAACTGTGGAAAATGATAATGATGTACATCGTTTTTCTCTGTACCTACTATTATTTGTATAACACCCGCGATTTCAATACGGTCATGATCGGCTTCGGAATCGTTGCCACAGTAACTTTCATAACAGTGGTATTCCAGCACATAAAGGGTATCCATCAGGCCAACGGATTGTTTCCGCATCAGAACAGTATGGGTATGTTCATGAATCTGATCGCTCCGGTGTTTTTCGCCTATTACTTCAACCGCAACAAGGGGTGGAAACGTTTTCTCTTTGCCGGATTTTTCCTGGCTGCTTCGGCGGCGTGTATGCGTACTTACTCCCGTGGAGCAATGGTCTGTCTGCCTGCGGGATGTGCAATCACGGTGCTGCTCTCTTTGCGTTATCAATTCCATATGCGCAAAATCCAGATCCTGCTGCCGGTTTTGCTGGTGTGCTTTTTCGGATTTCTGCTGCTTCTGCCCAACATCATCAAGCGTTTCACCCATGCACCCAAAGAGTCTTTGATGACCCGTCAATATCTGGGTGCTTCAGCATGGAACATGATGAAAGACAAACCCTTTGTTGGCGTCGGACTGAATAACTGGGGTATCAAGATCAATCCTCCTTATCCCTATTGCGAATACCGCTATGCAAACAAACGGATTGCCAAAGACTTCAAAGAGGGTATCGTCGAAACAAGTTATCTGCTGGTGGGATCAGAGTGCGGATTTGCCGCGCTTGGAGCTTTTCTGTCCTGGCTCGGATACTACTTTGTTGCGGCATGCAAACTTGTCAAAAGATTACGCAGAACTGAACTCTTTTATATTCCGGCCGGAATTGTCGGCGGACTTACTGCAGTCTATATGCAATCAACCCTTGAGTGGGTGATGAAACAGCAGGTGAATTTTATTCAGATGATGATACTTTTTGCGACACTGAGTGTCCTTTTCAAATACAGTAAAAAATTTGCCTCGGGCGAAGTGAAGGTGACGGCATGAAAAAACTACTCCTGCTTTTCCTTCCTCTTGCCTGTATGGCGGCGGAGTATGAATTTCTTACTCCGCAAGTTGTGGTCATCAAAGGTAATACTCCGAATCCGGCTGGGATGCCGTCTGCTCAATACCGCGGAGTCTGGGCGAAAGAAAATGCTCTCCGCCGCGGTAAAAACGGTGATATTCTCAAGAAACCGGATGTTACATACTTTCAATACATCAAGCTTGCCAAACCGCTTGCCCATAAAGAAAAATCTTTCGCCGGACAAGTTGAAATCAGCTACAATGCCGATGCTCCAAGCAATATTTTTAAACTCAATCAAGTGGGCAACGGAGCCAATCAAAAGCGGAAATACGCCTACATGGGCGCGTGGCTTGGTCCTCTTGGAGCATTGCCCTTGAAACACCTTGCCGGAAAAGAGTTTGAAATCAGAAGAACTTCTGATAACAAGTGCGTTTACAAAAACATCCTGAAAATGCGGCGTGATGATCCATCGTATCAGGGAAAGATTCCCTTTACAGGCGAGGAAGTTCTGGAACTTGATTATTCTGAATTCAACACGCCCGGACATTATTGCTTTTATGTAAAAAACATCGGGCGCAGTATGGATTTTTCAATCAGTCCGGACTCCATCAACGAAGCCTTTTACATCCATGCCAGAGGCTTGTATCACAAGCGGTGCGGTATGGGAAAAACTCAACCGTTTACCGCATGGAATAGTCCTGCCTGTCACCAGACTGTTCTGCGTGGACGTTTCCCCGGCATCAACGAACATTACCGCAAAGGTCAATCCGGCAAAGATCACGGATTTTTTGACAGAAAAGACAACCGTATTGAGGTGAAAGTTTTTGATCTGATAAAAGAAAATCCTCCATACAAAGAAGAGATCATTACGGCTCCCGGCGGATGGCACGATGCTGCAGACTACGACCGCAGACCGTATCATTTGCGGATAGTCAGCGATTTGGCAACGGTCTACATGATGAAACCGGAAAACTTCATCGACGGTCAGCTCAATATTCCCGAAAGCGGCAACGGAATTCCTGATATACTCGACGAAGCCGCATGGGGTGTAAAACATCTTCTTGCCGTACAGCAGAGTAACGGCGGCGTCGGCACCTGGTTTGAAACAACAGGACATCCAGGTCCCGGCGAAGGCCTGCCGGATCAGGAAAAACGTACTTATTATGTTTCTGCTCCCGGCCGCAACAGCACTCTGGAATATGCCGCAGCTGTCAGCACACTTGCCCTCGCCATGAAAAAAGCCGGTGCAGAGAGTGAGGCGGAAAAATATCTTTCTTCGGCAGTAAAAGCGTGGGATTTTGCCCTTGATTCCATAAATAGAGCCGTGTCATGGCTGCGCTATAAGAAAAAGATGATTTCGTACCGTGAAGAACCTTTCCTTTACAGCGAAAATCTGCTGAAAGCTGGAGTCAATCTTTATCTGCTGACCGGTGAACGCAAATACCTTGATCCTGTTTTGGAAGACAAGTCGCGCATAAAAGAGTCCTTCAACAAAGATTTCTGGAAATGGTCGCCGTTATCCCTGATGGCTCTTGAGATTTATCCCGTTAAAGAGTTGGAGTTTTTCAGGAGTGAATACCGCAAGATCATTCTGCGGGATGCCGGCAGAATGATTTCCGATCAGGAGAACGCTTATCCATATCGTACGTTGTGGCACGCTCACAATGCCGGTTGGGTACACGCTATGTCGTGGGGCAATTATCATCCGCTGCGGCGCGCAGTTACTCTGATTGCCGCCCACAAAATCACAGGTCAGGAAAAATATCTTTCAGGAGCATATCTTGCCAACGATTTCCACAACGGAGCCAATCCATTGGGGAGAAGCATGACTTCCGGACTGGGCAGGATCTATCCGGCAACATTCCTTGATCTGGTAAGTTACGCCGACAATGCAGGTGAGTTTGTTCCCGGCATCACCCCCTACGGCAATACCTTCGGAATGGACCGCAATGCAGTAAAAATGGTTTACGGAGAAAATGCAGATAAGCTTCCTGTTTTCCGCAGATATGTGAATCTTGAGTTTTTGAGTGTACCCTCAAGTGAATACAGCGTCTGGGAAACTATCGCTCCGGCTGCCGTAACCACCGGATATCTCATTGAAAAACCGTCCCTGCCCTCAACTGAACTGAAAAACCGCAAGCCTGCCGGAGATTTCCGAACACTCCCCGGCTACCGCGCATTACCATGAGGTGAATATGAAACATAAGACCATCGAGATATTTTTATTTATAGATGCGCTGGGCTGGAAAATCATCAACGATCACAAGTTTTTGACTGATTTATTACCGGAACGCAGAAAGATCAATATGCAGTTCGGATATTCCAGCAGTGCGATCCCGACTATCCTTTCGGGAAAGACTCCGGCGGAACACGGTCACCTCGGATTGTTCCGTTTTGCTCCCGAAGCCTCACCCTTCAAGGCGTTATCCCGACTTGCGTGGTTATTCAAGCCTGAAAGCTTCTGGAATCGCGGAAGAGTGCGCCATCATCTGTCAAAACTGCTGAAAAAAATCTACGGCTTCACCGGATATTTTCAGCTCTACCGGATGCCGCTGTGGAAATTGAAATATACAGATTATTGCGAAAAGCGGGATCTGTTTGTTTCCGGAGGCATGGAAAACATTGCCAACCTGTACGATGTATTGAGCGAAAAAAAGGTTGATTTCCATATTTCCGACTGGCATTTGAGCGATGATCAAAATTACATTGCAGCAGAAAAAGCCATTGAAAACGGCAAAAAATTCCTCTTTGTTTATACGGCAAGTTTCGATGGAGTGCTTCACGATAAAATCAGTGATGCCCCGTCTGTCGAAGCAAAACTCGGTGAAATCAGAAAACGGATCGAACATCTCTTCCGCAAAGCGGAGGAGTATGCCGGAAATGTACACTTCACCATCATATCCGATCACGGAATGACTCCGCTTACCGGAACTGTGGATATTATGAAAGCTGTGGAAAACAGCGGCCTTGTTTTCGGCAAAGATTACGGAGCCTGTTTCGACTCCACAATGGCAAGATTTTATTATCTCAACGAAAAAGCAGAGCCGGTCATTTCCGGCTTGATGAAAAAGTTTCCGGGATACTTTTTAAGTAAAGATGAGGAAATCAAATATGGCATCTTCCGCGACGACCGCATTTTCGGTGATGCCATATTTCTGCTTGATGCAGGTATTCAAATCTCTCCGTCTGATATGGGAGATCGACCGCTGAACGGTATGCACGGATTTTCTCCGGAAGACGTGCACTCGTTTGCGGCAATACTTTCAAATACTCCGATACCGGAGAATGTTAACAGTGTGGCAGATTATTTCAACTTTATGATAGAAAGAGCAGATGACCTATGAAAATACCATTTTTCAAAAACACCGTAACCAATTATTTTTCCATGTTTGTCCGTCTGGTTCAGGGAATCCTGGTCACCCGCTGGCTCATCAGCCATCTGGGAGAAGCCCAATACGGACTCTGGGTCATGTTGTGGAGCTTTTTCAGCTACGCCCTGCTCCTTGATCTCGGCTTCGGTGTGGCGGCCCAGAAAGTCACTGCCACGGAGTTGTATAAAAAGGATATTGAAAAGTTCAATCATACGATTTCAAGCATCTTTTTCAGTCATGTCAGTATGGCTTTGTTGATCCTGCCGCTGACTTTTGTCGGAATGTATTATGTCCGCGAACTCTTCCACCTGCCCGCCGATGCGACAGAGGAATATATTTACTTCTGCCGTGAAGCTCTGCTTTTGAGCGGTCTTGCGGCAACGACGGTATTTCCGCTTGGCGTGTTTCCGGAAATATTGGTCGGCTTGCAGAAACTCTACCTGCGCAATTACATCATCATTGTTTCCAAAGTAGTGGAACTCGCAGGTGTCATCTGTATTTTTGCAATGGGATGGGGACTCTTCAAACTGCTGTTTTTCGTCATGATGGTCATGGGATTAACCCAGTTGGCGATGCTGATTTCGGTGTGCAAAAGCATCCCGGCATTCCGGATCCGGCTGGCATTTGACAAAGAGGTATTCAAGGGAATATTCCGTTTTTCCAGTGCCGTTTACATCATCTCTATCGGCAGAATGATCTGGGAGCGGGGCATGTTTCTGTTGATCAGTATCTTCTGCGGCCTTGCCCCGGTCGGTATTTTCCAGTTGGGCAGCCGTATACCGTTTCTTATTCAGCAGATAGCTTTGCCCTATGTGGAAAATATCTCGCCGATATCCGCGCTGCTGCACAGCCGTACCCGCACCATGCATCTGGCACAGATATTGATGCGTTCAATCCGCTGGGTGAACTTCTTTGCCGCAGGTGCAACGGTTATGGTGATGATCTATGCGCCGAGAATTATCCTGTTGTTATTCAATGTCAAAAACGATGAGGCGGCATTTATCTGTCGTCTGATGGTGCTGTTTGTCTATTTTCTGCTGGTGTACCGGACTATTCCGGAAAAATTCCTTACTATGGCAGAGGAACACAAGTTTCTTGCCAAAGTGCAGAGTTTTGAAAGTATATTTTTTATTTTGATCTCTCTGGCCGGACTGATGATCAAACCTCACGAGTTGATCGTCGTGGGAGCAATGATCCTGACCAAAATAATCGGTACGGTTTTCTTTGTTATTCCTCACCTGATCAAACGAACCAAGATGAATGTGATCAGATTCGGACTCTATTCATTTTTTGAGCCGGCACTCTTGGCTTCGGCGACCGGAATGGTCTGTTATTGGCAGTATTATCTTCTGCGTGGACAGATGCAAGAAATTTTCCTGCTGGCACTGGCGGGTATTTCCGGATGCCTGATTTATTTTCCGGCACTCTATTTTATGATGTTTGACCATGCCGATGTAATCCGGATAAAAAAGCTCCTCGGCAAAATCACCGGCAAAATGCGGAGGGCATAACTTATGGAAATGCGTTTCGAATATATTGATAATGTATTGATCGCCCATCTGCAAATGTTCCTCGACCGGAGCGGAGCGGAAAACTTCAAATTCGTTTTGAGTGAACGGATGAAGCCCGGAGAAAAAATCATCCTCGATCTGGGAAAACTGGTCAATATCGACAACTATGGACTCGATGCTCTTTTGGCAATGGCACAGAAAGCTCTGGAAAATCAATCAATCATTAAACTTGCCGGAGTGAGTGCCGATATGCAGATCGTACTGGATATCACCAAAGTTTACAGAGTCTTTGAGATCTATCCCTCCATTGAAGAAGCTGTGGCAAGCTGCCGGGAGGATGCGTTATGATTTCTGTATTGATGCGTTCTCATAATGATATTCTCCATGTGAAAGCAACTGTTGAGGCACTGCTTGACCAGAATGTTGATGATGGTGTTGAAATCATCTCCTGCGACGATCACTCTACGGATGGAACTGCAGAGTATCTGGCGGGAGTACAGGAAATCCGCCGTATTTCACCTCCGGAAGGCAGCTATGTTCCCGGAAAAACGCTCAACCATATGATCCGCGAAGCCCGGGGGGAATATATTGTATTCAACAACGCTGACGCCATTCCGCAGCATCAGGAATATCTGAAAAATCTGATTGCTCCACTCAGGGATAAAAGCGTAAACTGCGTGTTTTCCAACCAGATTGCACGAAAAGATGCCTTTGCGGTTGTCCGGAAAGATTATGAACGGTCATTCGGCGACGGCTCAATTTCCTGCAAGTGGCATAAATTCTTTTCGCTGGTATCTTCCGCTTTCCGCAAAGAGGAGCTTTTGCAGCATCCTTTTGACACGGCTTTTCAGTATTCGGAGGATGCCCAGTGGGTTTACCGCAGAGAAGTGAAGATCGTTTATGTTCCGGATGCGGTTGTGGAACACTCCCACAATTACACTTTGACGGAAGTAAAGAAACGCTTTTTCAACGAAGGCGCAGCTGATAAGCAGATGGGGAAAAAATCCCCCGGAGCTTTGCATACATGTGTAAGTATTTGTGCCGAAACACTGCGGGATTGGATTTATCTTGTTAAACACAGGGAACTCAACGAGTTCTTCTACGCTCCCTGTTACCGTTATATGCAGAAGGTGAGTTATTACCGGGGGACAAAGCAGTGAAAATCGCTCATATTGTCCGCCGTTTCACTTTCAGCGAATGGGGCGGAACAGAAAGTGTCGTCTGGAATATTGCCAGACAGCAGAAAGCTCAAGGGTTGACTCCGGAAATCCTCTGCACATCTGCATTGGATAAAGCCGGTTCAGAAGTGGTCGAAGGTATAACAATCCGGCGTTTTCCCTATTTTTATCCCTATATCCCCATGCCTGAAAAAGATAAACTTGCACTGGATAAAAAAGGCGGAAACCCCTTGTCGCCTGAACTGCTGAATACTTTGAAGCAGGGTGGTTTTGATATTTTTCATCTCCACGCAGGCGGCAGACTTGCCAACTACTCCATGGCTATTGCCAAAAAGCTTGCGGTTCCGACAGTAATGAGTCTGCATGGAGGTTCCTGTGCCATACCGGAACAGGAAATGAAATTGATGCTGCAGCCTTTGAAGCACAAGTTCAGTTACGGCGGAATCATCGACCGGATATACCGCACAAGATATGCTCCGGAAAGTAAAGCTGATCTGCTTTTGGCATTGAGCAGCGAAGAAGTGGAAAAACTGCAAGCCCGTTATCCCGGAAAACGAGTTGAACTTTTTCCCAACGGCATACTGCACCGTGAGCTGCCGGATGAGGAAAATTTCCGCAGAAAACACAATATTCCGGAAGATAAAAAGCTTCTGCTCTGCATTTCCCGCATCGATTACCAGAAAAACCAGAAAATATTGCTGGAACTTCTTAAAAAATATGACGACACCCATTTGCTTCTGATCGGTCCTGTCACGTCTCAATGGTATTTTGATGAAATATTGCGCGAAGCAGAAAGTCTGGGCGTAAAAACACGACTGACCGTGATTCCCGGTCTGCCGCCGGACAGCGTGGAGCTTCTGCAGGCTTTGAAAACAGCATATTGTTTTATCCTGCCCAGCCGCCACGAACCATTCGGAATTGCCGCTCTTGAAGCTCTGGATGCTCAAGTTCCTCTGATCGCCTCTGCGGTCGGCGGCTTGCGCGATTTTCTCTGCGACGGAGAAAATGCCCTGCTTTTTAAGGATAACAACCCAGATTCCCTGATTTCGGCATATGAACGCCTTGCCGGAGTCAGAGAGCAGCTTGTTTCCGGCGGCAACGCCACGGCAATGAAGTACAACTGGCAGAATATTGCAGCAAGACTGAGTGATATCTACCGGGAGCTGCTGGCATGAAAAATATTCTTTATATCGGCAGATACAACGGCATCATAGGCGGAATTGAACGCTATATGCAAAACAGTGCGGAACTTTTGCGCCGCAACGGTTTTGCCGTACATTATCTTTATACAGAAAACGGCGGAAAAGATCAGGAAAAGTTTGCCGCAGCATTTAATTCCATTAGCGGCGTCACTCCTGAAAACAGCCAGATTTCAGCGGCAGACATAATAATGATCCACAACATAATACCGCCGGAGCTCCTGAAAACTCTGCCGCAGGAGAAAACTCTCTTTTTCGCACACGACCACAATATTTATTGTCAGCGGCACCACTATTATACTCCATTTGGCAGAATAAACTGTCACCGCAAGTATAATAAATTCATCTGCAAACTCTGTTCTCTCGGACGCAATGCAGCTCCGCCGCTGGCAGATTACCGAAAACTTCCAGCTCTGGTATTGTCGGATTTTATGGCAGATAATCTGCGGAAAAACGGTTTTGAAAAGGTTTTCAAGCTTCCGGCGTTTATCAAAACTGTTGAAAAAGAACGCTCCTTTATGCCGGATGGCGTATTACGGATACTTTTCCTCGGGCAGCTCATCAGGGGCAAAGGTGCTGATTTGATGCTCAAAACCCTTTCCGGACTCGATATACCTTTTGAGTGTACCATATCCGGCGATGGCAAAGATCGTGCCATGTTGGAAAATATGGTTGAAAAATTGAAATTGCGTGCTAAAGTACGTTTCACAGGTTTTGTCAGCGATCCGGAAAAGTTATGGGATAATTGCGATGTGTTCTTTTTTCCCATCCGCTGGCAGGAGCCATTCGGCCTTGTCGGTCTGGAAGCAATGGCTCACGGCGTTCCGGCAGTTACATTCGATTCCGGCGGTGTGCGCGAGTGGCTCATCGACGGAAAAACCGGGTTCGCGGTATCTGACTGCGCCGGAGCCAAAGCGGCTTTGAAAACGATGTATGATCATCCGGAGCGTTTTTTCGACAGAATGAGTCATGCCGCAACTCAATTGACAAAAGAAAAGTTTTCCGAAGAGATGTTTATAAAAAAATTCAACGAGCTTTGTGAGGTGCTGAAGTGAAAATACTGCTTTCAGCCATTCCTTTTGATAACGGCAAGTCCGGTATCTCTGTCTATATAAGAGAGGTGGTGAGTTCCCTGGAACAGCAGGGACACGAATTGACCCTGATCGTGGAAGATGACGGAGCCGGAGAGTTTGAACGCTTTGAACTTATAAAAATCAAAAAACGGCGCGCACTGTTTTCCATGCTTTACAGCCTGTTTATTCTGCCGTGGCGGATAAATTGGAAAAAGTACGACTTCTGCATCATGCTCGCCGCCAACCGCCGGGTGTTCTGCCGTTATCCGGTTTTTACGATTGCTGTCGTTCACGATCTCTCGCAGTATCATGTGCCGGTTAAATATGACCGTTTCCGGATGTTCTACATCAAAAAAGTATTGCCGCACTATGTCAGAAAAGCGCAAAGCATCGTTGCGATCAGTCACTCAACTGAAAACGATTTGATAAAATACTGGCATATTCCTGAAGAAAAAATCACCGTAATTTACAACGGTTTCACTCCGCCCGAACATGTGGAAACAGAAAAATTAAAACAGATCCTGTACATATCCCGCATCGAACACCCGGGGAAAAATCACCTGAATCTTTTGAAAGCTTTTGAACTTCTGCCTGAAGAGTTGCGCAGAGAGTACACTCTTCTGATGCCGGGAGCCAGCTGGAACGGCGCAGAAATGGTGTTTGAATACGCGAAAAACTCCCCCTGCAGAGAGCAGTTCAAATTCACAGGATTTGTCGATTTTGCCAAACTTCCGGAACTTTATGCGCAAAGCACGATGTATATATTTCCGTCTCACTTTGAGGGTTTCGGATTATCTCTGCTCGAAGCGATGCACGCCGGACTGCCCTGTGCGTGCTCCAACAACTCATCTCTGGGAGAACTCGGGGAAGGTGCTGCCGAACTTTTCGATCCGGCTTCTCCGCAGGAAATCGCTGCGGCAATGCAGAAGATCCTATCCTCTCCGGAGTACCGGCAGGAGCTTATCCGGCAGGGAAAATCCAGAGCCGCAGCTTTCAGTTGGCAGAACACAGCAACGGCTTTGTGCGATGTTTACCGCAACCGGAAATCCGTGGTGCTCGGCGTTCCGTTTTTCTGCGGTACTATGAGTGAAGCTCTGGAAAAAATCGACTCCTTTGTCCAAAGCAAAACTGCTCATCATGTCGCCTTTATCAATGCCCATTGCCTCAATATCGCTTACAGAAAGAGAGAATACCGGCAGATACTCAAAGAGTGTTCCGCAGTTTTTGCAGACGGCATCGGCGCAAAGATCGGTGCAAAACTGCTGGGTTATAAGGTCGAAGAAAATGTCAACGGCACGGATATGTTTCCGCTGCTGGCAGAAAAACCGTACCGCATTTATCTCTTCGGCGGCGCGCCCGGAGTAGCGGAAAAAGCGTTGGAAAACGCAAGATCCCTGAACGGGAAAGCAGAATTTGCCGGATGTGCTGATGGATTTTTCCAATCCAAAAGCGAAGAAGAGATCTTTGCAGAACTTGCCCGCCTGAAAGTTGATATCCTGCTGGTTGCCCTGGGCGTTCCCAAACAGGAAGAGTGGATACACCGCAATCTGGATAAATTGCCCGGATGCGTGGCTGTCGGCGTTGGCGGCTTGCTTGATTTTGTATCAGGACGCATCCCCCGCGCGCCGCTGTGGATGCGGAAACTCAACATAGAGTGGTGTTTCCGGCTTTATTGTGAGCCGGTAAGATTATTCAAACGTTATATCATTGGAAATCCTCTATTCATAGCCAGAGTTTTCCAAAGCAAATTATGGAGAAAAAAATGAAAAGATTATTTTTTATGCTGACTGCCGCAGCTGCAGTATTCATTCTCGCCGGATGTTCCTCGCCGTCACCGTATGATTATGGAACAAACTGGCTGATCCGTGAAAATGATGTGCCGCAGTATCACTCCAAATTTGATCTCTTTTACATCGGCAAAGCTCCTGCCGGTTACGGAGACACTCACGCCATCCAGTTCAACTGGACAAAGACCCACACCAACGATATTTTCGGACACGGAGTCAGAGTGTTCGCTCCGGAAATAGCCGCTCCGGACGTAAAAAATGTCACAGAGGCTCTTGAGTATTATCTTGAGCATTTCCACAAAGATGGCCATCCTTTCGTTCTGCTCGCCGAGGGCAAAGCCGCTGATTTACTTTATGCGGCAATGAAAAAAACTGATGGCTTGACTGTGAAAAACGGTTTTATCGCAGCTTATCTGCCCGATATGCAGCCCAAAACAGCAGAACAGATCGCCGATGATTTTTACTGGGATAACCTCAAGTCCGCCGCCAATGCCGATGATTACGGTGTGATCGTCACCTGGACAAGCCGCATAAACAATGAAAAAATCGATGATCCCGCTCTGAAGAAAGGTGTCTACTGCATCAATCCGCTGAATTGGAAACTGGATACTACTCCGGGAACTGCAAATGAAAACATCAAGGCAGTATTCTATATGCCCGAACACAAAAATATCTTCTGGCGCAAAGTTGAAGTGAAAAACTTCTGCGGCGCAGTCATCGATCCGGAAAAAGGCGTGCTGAATGTAAATTGTCCGCTGCCGTTACTGCACGTGATCAACGGCAAATTCACCAACAACTGCATTTCCATTTTTGCCGGAAATATTGCAGAAAATGCCATGAACCGCACTCAAAAACTTATCAAACACCGGGAATGGGGAGTCGTAAAATGAGTTTTTTTGACTGCCTGCCCTGTTACATATTGAATCATGCGCCCAAAATCATTGCGGCGTTTGAAATGGACTTTTTGCGGAACTTGCCGGCGTTTCAAAAAGCGATTCCGCAAAGTGAAAAATTTACCATGCTGCTGCAACTGGGCTGGTCAGCGGAGCTTCCTGAAGTTGCCGCCGAGTTGAAAAGCCGTCTTGCAGAGGCACGTAACGCCTTCCCGGAGGCACGTTTCGTCATTCTTGCCAACGCTCCGGGCGAAGTGGAAACAATCAGAGATTTCAACGAAGTATATCTGGCAAGCCACAATGCGTTTCTTGCTCCGGAGCGTTATCCCGTCGCAAAAAGCGTAAAACGGAAATATGATGCTCTGTACATAGCGCGTATCACGCCGTTCAAACGGCACGCTCTTGCGGAAAAAGTGAACAATCTGCACCTGATCGGCAGTTACTCCGAAAAGGAAAAAGAGTATTTCACAGAAACCATAGCCAGATTTCCTCATGCAGTTTGGAGTCAGAAAGTTCCGTCATTCTTTATCGGCAGGGAAATTTGCAAAGCCTCATGCGGTTTGGCTTTATCTGCTGTTGAGGGAGCAATGTTTTCATGCGGAGAGTACTCCCTCTGCGGAGTTCCCGTAGTAAACACAAGAAACATGGGCGGCAGAGATACGCTTTTGCCCGATTTCGCTGTCCGTTATGCCGATGATACCGCAGACAGCGTGGCCGAAAACGTAGAGTATTATGTGAACAATCCGGTTGCACCGCAGGAAATCCGCAGCGGATTTTTGAAATTAGCTCAACCGCAGAAAGAGTTTGTACAGGACTTTGTCAATACCATTGCCGGAAAAAGAGTACTCCTGCCTCATAAACTCAATATCAGATGCCGTTTGCTGCCACACACCAAGCTCCTGCACGGAATCAGAAGAAAACAGCAATAAAAGTATCAATCTGGCGGGTGATGAATATAAGGGACTCCTTGCCCCTTATAAATTCCCCGGCAGGTCGGTACGGGCTGTCACAAGCCCCATAATTCAATAGGCCGAATAGGCCGCATAGGCCGGATAATTTTCCTATTCGGCTTATACGGCCTATTCGGCGTATCAAAAGCCGCGACACTTCGCCACCTGCTTGTCTGGGCGCATCCTTGGCGAAGACTGATCGTACCGCCCTTGCTTGCAACTTACAGCGTTTAAGTGTATATTATTGCCTCGAATCTTTCTATAACATAACGAATGATATTATGAATGTAAAACGTTTTATTCTGATGGTTGTTCCGGCTGCTTTCTGTACTGTAATGGCGGCAGAAAAAAGCTCCACTCAAAATCAGTGGATCACAGAGGAATGCGGCTACCGTCTGAATGCCGCAACAACTGCTGCCGGAGCAATTACTGAAATTGGAAAACCATTTTCCATAACCGTTGAGTTGTCTCCGCTGAAACAGCAGACAGGATTTTTCCGGGCGGAACTCTATCTGAACGGTATTAAACAGAAAGACGCCAAATTGTATGAGCTTGGGAAAAAAGCTGAATACAACTTCACAGCCGATACTCCCGGAACGGTGACTGTTGTCTGCAAAGTCCTGGACAACAACAAAAAGTCCGTCTGGAAAAATAAAGCAAGAAAATATCCGCTCGCCCTCGGATTCGGCGTCATGGTTTCTCCGGAAAAACTCTCTCCCGGACTTACTGCTCCTCCGGAGGACATCGACCTATTCTGGCAGCAAAAACGTGCTGAACTCGACAAGATTCCCGTCAAAGCCCAATGTTTGAATACCGAAACACACAAGTCATTTACCGGAGTTATCTGCAAAGATATGAGAGTCGACTGCATCGGCAAAGCAGTTTCAGGTTACCTCTGCATGCCGGAAAACGCCAAACCGAAATCTCTACCTGCTGTCGTGATCTTCGACGGAGCCGGTGTCAGATCAGCTATGCGTCCATGGCACTACGGACGCAAAGCCATCTCTTTTGCCATAAATGCTCATGGCGTTGATAACGGCTGCTCTCCGCAATACTACAAGGATATTTACCAAAAAGAACCGCTCAAAAGCTATCGCACAGGAACTTGGAAAAACCACAACAGCAACTACTTTACCGGAATGTACATCCGGTGTATGCGCGCCCTCGATTATGTAAAATCTCTGCCTGAATGGAACGGCAAAACGCTTATAGTACGCGGAAACAGTCAGGGAGGAGCCCAAGCTCTTGCTGCAGCAGCACTTGATCCGCAGGTAACTCTCTGTCAGGCATCGGTTCCGTCAATGTGCGACCTCGGAGCAAGACTTGCCAACCGCCTGCCCGGAGGTCCGCTTCCGTCGCTTTCAGTCGACAAACAGCGCGATCCGGAGCTGGCAAGAGAAGCCGCATATGTTGATAACGTATGGCTCGCCAAACGTATCAAGGCTTCTGTATATCTCTCCGCCGGACTCGCCGACCATACCTGCCACGCCGCAAGTATACAGGTACTCTACAACGCTCTCCCCCGGAACATCACCAAAGATCTTACCCTCACATTCACAGGAAACCACAGCAACAGCAAAACCCCAAAAGGCAACAAAGCCGCAGCCGACGCCATCACTTCACATTAACCCGGCCCGTACGATCAGTCTTCGCCAAGGCTACGCCCTGACAAGCAGGCAGCGAAGTGTCGCAGCTGCCTTGTTTTTTGATACGCCGTATAAGCCGTATAAGCCGAATAGGAAAATTATCTGGCCTATGCGGCCTATGCGGACTATGCGGCCTATTGAATTGAGAGGGGGACTGACTCCAACACCCTTATTCACCAATAGCACTGATGACTTCTTCGGGGGTTATGGATTTCATGCAGAGGGGGTTGTTTTTGGGGCAGACTCTTTTGAAACAGGGGCCGCAGGGAGTTTCGGTGCAGACGAGTTTCCATTTGGGGGAAATGGGACCTGTTGCGGTGTGGTCGGTTGGGCCGAAGACGGCGACGCCGGGTGTTCCGAGGGCTGCTCCGAGGTGCATTATTCCGGAGTCGTTAGCGACGACAGTAACTGAGGATTTGAGCAGGAGCATAAGTTCATCAAGGGGAGTTTTTCCGCAAAGATCTATGCAATTTTCCTTATCCAGACCGTCGGCAACGAGTTTGGAGATCTCTTTTTCGGCGGGAGTTCCGACGATAGCGACTTTTCCGCCCTGTGCGATCCAGTATTCTGCCACGCTTTTGAAGCAGCTGTCGGGCCATCGTTTGGCTGCGCCATAGGCGGCTCCGGGAGCGATGGGCATCAGCTTATCGTGCCAAGTCGGATCGTAGCC
>JAZQTR010000164.1:0-24518 GCA_045630865.1 Victivallaceae bacterium | reverse complement strand
CTCCGGCAATCTGGAAGTCATCGACTTTGACAACCACGGAGAACTCTTTGACGCATGGCAGAACGCCGTTCCGACAGAATTGAAGTCCAAACTGGTTATTGAAAAGACCCCATCCGGAGGATTTCATGTGGCGTATCAGTGCAAAGATACCGTCAGTGGCAACACAAAACTGGCGCAGGGCATCCGTAATGACAAAACTGTTACGCTCATTGAAACCCGTGGCGAAGGCGGACTTATTCTGTGTTCACCGAGTGACGGCTATACTCTCACACAGAGGAACTATACAGACTTGCCGATTTTGACAGCGGAGGAACGGGAAGTATTGCTCAATGCGGCAAAGCAGCTCAATGAAATTAAAGAGGAAGAACATTCTGCCCTGCCGGTTATTACATTGAGTGATTTTACTATGTATGAGCCGGACTACTCTCATTTTGAAAAACGTCCGGGAGATGAGTTCAACGAGCGGATAAACTTCGGAGAGCTGGTTTCACAAGTCGCTTCGATTATTGATCGAAGCAACTATCGGCGGTTGCTGCGGCGGGGTGATGATGGAAACATTCACCCAGAAAAAGGATAAACGCTACCGTTATTTTGCCTGCGAAAAGGATATGAAACGGATCAACTCCATCTGCCCCTTGAAGCGAGTCCCGGCGGCAGAGTTGGAAAATCTGCTGCTTCGGGAAATCGGTTCCATGCTCGCCAAGCCGGAAGTCATCGCCGGGGTGATGCATCAGGCTGCCGAACTGGATGAACACGGGAAACACCTGAAACTCCCAGCTGTGCAGCAGGCGTTTGATGATTTGACCAATGTGTGGGATGTGATGTTTCCGGTGGAGCGTTACAAGTTCATCAACGAGGTGGTGGAGAAAATCACTGTCCACATCGACCGGGTGGAGATCGAGTATAAAACAGACGGCTTGGAGGCGGTCATAACCGAAACGGAGGCGGCAAATGGAAAAAACAATTGAACGGCTGGTCAACGGCAATATCAAAGTGACCATTCCGATACGGCTGAAATACGATGGCTGCAAAACGATCATCCGTCAGCCGGAAGCAGAAGTGACAGAACTTGATCCTGAAACCATGTCACCGCTGCAAAAGGCGGTGATACAAGGTTTTCAGTACCGTGATATGTTGGAGTCCGGAAAAGTGGCAACGGTGTCCGAACTGGCACAGAAAGTCAAACAGGAACGCGCCTTCCTATTTCGTGCGTTGAGCCTTGTAAACCTAGCCCCTGACATTATCGAAGCCATCCTGAACGGCAAAGAACCATCTTCACTCACATTATCCAAACTCCGCAAAGGCTTCCCAGAAGACTGGGAAGAGCAGCGGAAGATGTTTGGGATGGAGTAAAAAACTTGAATTTGTGATTATCAACATATATATTATTTTGCAGTCCTAAAGTAAGGAGAACATCTTTATGAAAAAGTTCTTATCGCTCGTGATATTTTGTTTGGTTACTATTTTTGCATTTGCATCCGAAATAAACATTGGAGGCAAAAAGATTATTTTACCATCATTGCAAGGTTTAGTTCACGCATCTTCTGTTTCACAGGAATTGGTAAAATATATGGGGCAAACAATGCCTGCAAATTTAAGAACCATAGATGGGTATGTTGAACAAACAGACGTGTTGAGATTAAATTCAGGAAAGGATGCCATCTTTGATAAGTATATCATTATAGTTACACCGACGACAAGCATTAAACGCGATGTCACGGTAAAAGAGTTTTCATCTCTAAAAAATTATTTTAAAAATAAATTTGACGTTTCAATGAGTAAGCAGAAAGATGTTATACGGAAAATAAATCAAAATGAAATCAAGGTAGATAAAATCATTCCTCTGGGGATAAATTGTGAAACGGACTCTTTTTTATCAGCAGCAATACTGACCACACTCAAGATAAATTCAAACGAAGGCTCGACTTCAGTCAACTTGGTTGCCACAATTAATTGCCTGTTGGTAAATGAGAAAATTATTTTTGCGTATGTTTATGAAAAATACAAAACGGAAGCTGATTTGAGATGGGTTCAAGAAACTGGGAAAAAATTATCAGAAGAAATAATTGCAGCCAATCAAAAAACAACAATCACGAATGGCGATTTAAAAATATTTACAGTAGACGGACATCCTAAAGCCAAAGGAGCGAAATTTTCTATTGAAATGCCTGCATCCTGGGAATGGAAAGAGGGAAAACGTCCCAATGTTGTACAATTTTTCAGTGCCGGATTAAAAAATGGTGTTATCCCTCAAGCAAGTATTATTATAAAAAAATTTCCAGAATTAAAGCGTGGTGCATTCGCAGAATTCACAGACAAAGATGCGTCTGATCCTGAAATCATTAATCTTTTTATCACAAAAGGAATGAAACATATTCGCAGTGGTATGACTAAATTAGATGGAGAAGCTGTTTTGTGGATAGAAACAAACATGCAAGTTGAGCGAGCTCATACAAAGTTATCAGGTTACGATATTCACTATATAATTCCTGATGATGGTAGACTCATTCTCATAGGGATGGGAATTGGTCACATTGGGGATAAATCGAATTTGCAAGCTGAGTTTGTTAAATATCGCCCGCTTTTTCAACGAATAATAACTTCATTTGTGTTAACATCTAAATGGGAATAAAATCTGGAGGACTACATGAAAAAACTTCTTTTTACATTGATTTTTTTATCTGTATTTATCTCAGTTTCATACGCAGGATCTGTACGATACCAAATGCTTGATAAATATAAAGGGTATACAATACTTGGTACTTTTACTGTCAAAAAGTTTATTAAAGAAAATGACGGTTTCTCCACAAAGCATAAATTAATTTTAACAAATAATTTTAAAGATATTGCTTTAAATTCCGACGATATTTCATTGGGGATTGCCTTAATTACCCCCGGTCTTACAGATGTACTATTACTTGCAAAAAAAATGAGTTTCAAAGACAAAAAAGGGAAAATTATAAATTATCTAAACATAGTCGCTATTATTGAAAACGCCACTATAGAAGTGGATCCCATTTTCATAAAATAATAGTCATGTTTTTTGTCAAGAAATATGTTACTACCTGATTTACGATACAAAAAACTCGCAACTTAAAACAACAAAAACATTCTCATTTTTCAGGTGGGTATTTGCTTCTTACAATGAGTTCTTTAATTGCAAAGAGAACAAGCAGACCACCAACTACGGCAATAATGTGAAATGCAAGATGCAACCAATTAGACAGAAGACAACCAATGATATATACAGCGACACCGAACGGGATTAAAAAAATTAGGATCCCAATGCTGAATTTTTTCGATTTTCTTGATTCATTATAATTTGCAGTATGCTTCTCAACACCTTTCACATCAGGGATTGCGTTTTTTAGCTTAAAACCACAGTTTGTACAGTATGTAACTTTTTTATTCATCAAACGTCCGCAACGAGAACAAAACATTATTTCTCCCTTTTTGCTCCTGTAATTGCACGCCACGTAAATCCCATACAAGCAAGCATAATTAGCATAGGAATTGCCCCGCCGCCATGTTTCCAACCTAATGCAACTCCAATAAGTGTATGAATTATAAAAATCCCAAAGCAAGCTAATAAAGCTAAAATAATCCTAAAGGTTTTATTGATTACAGAGTTTGCTTTGGGAGAAGAAGTTGATGGCAATTCAGCTTCAGCATTAGTGATTTGAGAAGCATTTTGATTTTTAGTCTGATTTGTCAGTTGATTATCAGAGCATCCAAAAACAACTAACTCTTTCCCACATGAATAACAGAATTTGTTTGACTCTTTATTTTCAGCATTGCATTCCGGACAAATCATTTTTACTCTTCCTCTATTATTCGGTGAAATTTTTCGGACTTAATTGAAAATTTCGGAATCGATTATATATTAAAATCCTTCCCCTCTTAAGATCTAAGCAGAAAATCCCAAACGATGTATTACAATAGCATCTATTCTCAACTTTTTCAACTTCATCCCCCGATATCGTTTTGAAAAATCGTCAAAAAGTCAGGCGGAGACCGATATTGCAAACATTTCACCGCATGGAAACAATTTCTGACTTTGCTGATTGTTCAAATTTTCGGTGTGGATTGCGGCTTGGGAAAAACTACCGGGAATATTGTAATAAACAAGCGTTGATTTGTAATAAGTTACGTACTGTGTCAAAAATCGGAGGTGACACAGGTACTTTCCGAAAAATCTGAGCAGGTGAGCAACTTTACCCGTTTTTTGTGTGGCTGATAGCTTTCCGGACACTCCGCAGGGCGGTTTTTGAGGGTAATTCTTGGGGGAGAAAACAAAAAAGCCAGTCGGATTGACTGGCGTAGATACAAAAATGGTGGCCGGTCCCAGAATCGAACTGGGGACACGGGGATTTTCAGTCCCCTGCTCTACCGACTGAGCTAACCTGCCACCTGATATGTTATATAATATAGTCCATTTATTGTCTTTGTCAAGCCGTTTTGACAACTTTTTGGAGTTTTTTCTGTCTTTTTTCGCTTTTTTATTCCGGTTCTGATAAATTCCTTGCTCTATTTTTCCATTCTTTATTGCCCTTTGTGCCTTGCGCGTATATATTATAATATGTGTAGTGAAGACAAATCTATTTTTCCTCCGCCGGAGTCGGCTGATGAATTCGGCATAGTCGCTTATTCAAAAACGATGAACTGCGCTATGCTCGAAGATGCTTACAGTCACGGTATCTTTCCATGGCCCTTCGGCGAAGATGAGGAGTTTATTCCCTGGGCAGCTCCACTTATGCGCGGAGTTCTTATGCTCGAGGAGTTCCATATTCCCAAAAGTTTCAAACGGGAATTGAAAAAACTTGATTTCACATGCAGGATTGATACCGATTTCAAATCCGTTATCTCCGCCTGCGCCTCCGTCGGACGCAAGGGTGAACCCGGAACATGGATCACATCCCAAGTCATAGATACCTACTGCAAGTTCCACGAACTCGGTTTCGCCCACAGTTTTGAAACCTACGACTCTTCCGGAAAACTCGTCGGAGGATTGTACGGAGTCGAAAGCGGCAGAATATTCTGCGGAGAAAGTATGTTTCACTACGTTTCAGGAGCCTCCAAATTCGCCTTTGTCGCCATGGTCGAATTCCTGAAAGCCAACGGATTTGTTTTAGTCGATACCCAGATGGTAACGCCGGTCACCGCAAGCTTCGGAGCAAAAGAAATACCATCAGATGAGTACATGCAGCTGTTCAGAAAGTTCCGGTAATTTTCCTGAAATCAGCGTACTTTCAGCTCTTTCTCAACTTCTCCCTGAAACTTTTTCAGCAGATCAGCCTTGAACTTCAGCATTTTTTCCGGAACTTTGCACAGGATGAAAAGCCGGGAAATTCTGCTTTTTCCGCCCCTGAATCCCGGGTGGTCAAACGATTTTGCTCCTGATGACAGTACAATCGTCATATTTTCAACATCTATGCTCCCTGCCCCGGCTCCGAGAGTTACTCCTCCGGCGGATGATGAATTGACGCAGACGTTTTTAAAGATGTTGGTTGTATGGTTTTCAGGCACACTCTTCAGGTAGATTTCTCTGCCGAGCGCGGACTCTATATAAACGTCGGTATGGCGGCTGACTGCCCGGTCGATGTGACAGATTCCGGTCGAGTTGCCGAAAGAGAGATAGTTTTTGACATCTATCTCGCAATCCTCATGCGCGCTCACGCCGTCATCTCCGCAATCGATGGCGCAGATGGTATCAAAGACCGCAGATTTCACCTTGCCGTGGATGTTGTAGCCGTCGTTCCAGAAGTTCCGGCAGATCATATTTTTGATGGTGATGCCGGAAGATTTGCCGCTGAGAGCAACTCCGCTCATACAGCTTAACTGCGGCTCGTATACTCCGGCTTCGGCAGGGGAAGAAAATTTCGGATCAAGTTTGAGATAGATGGAGTAGAGAAATGTGTTTTTGTTCTGGCTGGCGGGGTCGGCAATAATTGTCCACTGATTGTTTTCAAGTTCTTCGACTTTTTTGTATGCGGCGGTACATTTTGCTTTGAAAAAGCGTCCCATGCGCTCCATTCTGCCATTGATGACCATAAAGTAACGCATAGCGATACCCTGCGAAAGGCGGACTTCGCGTTTCCACAAGCCGGGAGAAATCTGTTCCCACAAATTACGTCCGGCCTTGCGGACACCGCTGAAAGTGTTGAATGAGCCGTCGACCGTGATATTGCTGCGGTTTTTTATTTCCACGGCATCTCTGATCGGAAAATCTACTTTGACTATCTTTATTACGTCGCCATCCTTTGCAACATTCAACGCCGCGCGGAAATCGGGATAAGCCGCCTTATCCTGACGGGAATAATCAACTTTGAGTTCAGCTGCTCCGAGAGAGATGGCAGCAACAGTAATGACAGAGAGTATGTTCTTCACATTGACCTTGCGATATTTTATTGATGTCCCCAAATAATCTTGCTAAATATACCATTGAGGCTATGTTTTGTCAACTGCGCAAATCGGCTTGTTTGCATCGGTGGATGCATCCGGCTTCGCACCGACCGCCGCCGCGGGTCGGATTTCTTCACAACAAATTGAACAATATCTTATTTGTCAGATGTTTCGTACAGAATTCCGCTGTGACCGGCTGGAATAAATATGCGTCCTTTGTAAATCACCGCCCTGCCGGGTGAGCCGGGGATCTCACGGATGGAGCGTGAGCGTATCACAGACGCCTTTTCGGGATTTGTGAAGTCGAGCGTGTAGATGCTTCCGGCATTGCGGGTGGTCAAAACCACGATTCTGCCGTCGGTCGAAGCGGTTCCTACTACGTTTTTGAGCCCGTTGACTCTTAAATACTCCGGCTCTGCTTTCAAATTTTGCGGATCGATAAGTATGTAGCCCTTGGTTTTGGCGGGCAGCATTATTTTGCCGCCGATGACACAGGGAGCTGTTCTCTGGCAGGTGATGCTTCTGGTATCCTGAAGCTTGAGGCGTGGCGTCTCACTATTCATATCCAGATAGAGTGTTCCGCTTGCGTGACAGCTGACGGCAAGCACTCCATCGATTTCACGGTCGGCGGCGGTATCGGTGTAGAAAATGCTGTGGTAGCGTTTGTTGAATACATTTTTGATGTTCCGTGGATCGGAAACATCTTTGATAAACACCTCTGTCGCTCCTGAAGTCACAAACAGAAATTTGGAATTTGCCCCCATAAAGAGATGCATTGCAGGCGACTTGCCTCTGCCCAGCTCTTCGAGCTTGCCATTGCCGGAAATCCGGTAGACAGCAAGTCCGTCAACGCCCTCGGCGGAGTATATCTTTCCGTCACGGACGATCACATCGTAACTGCACGACACAGGATACTGCATAAGCGGAACAAGCCCGTTGTCTGTAATACGGAAACTCATTATTCCCTTGTGTGAACACGCCGCGTAAAGTGTTTCTCCGTCACGATAGAGACGGCGCACCTGACCTTTGACGTCAAGGCGTTTGAATCCCGGCAGATTCAGCTCCTTAACTTCGGGAAGACGCATTTTCATATCGTCTTTGGCATATTCGACCGGCCGGGCGGCACTCCATACGGCGGCAAAGACGCCTCCGGATCTGCCTGCGGCGTAGATCACGCCATCACCGACTGCGACGCTGCCGACCGGATTGCCGTGCTTACCGCGCATGGGAAGTCTGCCGCTTGCCAGCAGTTTCGGTTCAGCCGGATTTTTCACATCGACGATAAAGACTCCGCACACGGTATCTGCTACATAGGCGGTGTTGTCTGAAACACTCACGGTCCAGGAGTCAAAAATCTCTATTGGTGACGGCGGAAACTTTATGCCTCCGAGCCTGACCGGATTCGACGGATCTGAAATGTTGAAGATTTCAAGTCCGTGTCCGTGGTTCAGGCGGCGTTTGCCGTCTTTGACGGCGTGCATTCCGGTGGCGGCGTAGCAGAGATCACCGGAAATAAACATTCCGTCTGCAAAACCATCCAACTGCATGTAACTCATCTTGCGGACCTTGTCGAGATTTGAAACATCCCAGATGTGAATACGTCCTTTGCCCCAATCTGCACCGTAGAGGTGATTGCGGTAGACGGCAACGGATTGAAGCTCTCCGTCCCGGATAAAGCCGACGTGGCGCGGTTCGGACGGATCTGAACAGTCGAGTATCTCGATGCCGTAGATTCTTATGGATATGAAGACAAGGTTATCCTTTACGGCGATTCCGGTTGCGAGTTCGACTGTATCGTAGCGGCGCACGAGAGATGGCTTGCGGGCATTGGAGATGTCAAATATCCACAAGCCCTGATTTCTTGCTGTTACATACAGGATGTTTCCGGAAACCGCCATCTGTCTGCCGTTCACACCGGAAAGAAGTGAAATGAGTTCCGGTTTTTGCGGATTCTTCAAATCATAGACCGCAAATCCTTTGTCGCCGGCAGCGTAGAGATATCCACCGTTTTTGTAGAGCGGAATCGCTCCGGGAGAGCCTTTTATCCGGTTGAAAACAAGCTGCTCCGTTTCTGCCGCTGCGGAATTTGAAAAAACAGCAGTCATCAGCAGCAAAATTGCCATAAATCTTTTGACCATGAGAACTCTCCTGTTATTGCCAATCACTCTTTAACTGAAAATGCCTTTCTCAAACCTTCGCCGATGAGATTGAACGAAAGTACGGCAATAAACAACGCCGCTCCCGGAAACACTGTGAGATGCCAGTGATCAAGCGGATTGTCAAATGCCTGCCGGAGCAGTCCGCCCCAGCTGGGAGCCGGAGCCTGAACTCCGAAGCCGAGAAAGCTCAAGGAACTCTCCGCCATGATCGCTCCGGCGATTCCGAAAGTAAAGGCGATGAGAACCGGAAAAACCACGTTGGGCAGCAGGTGGTAAAACATTATTCTTGACTCCGGAACTCCGGAAACTATACAGCTTTCAATGTACGGCAGTCCACGCTGTTTGAGCGTTTCTCCACGAACCAGAAAAGCGACGCCTATCCAGCCGGTCAGACCGAGAACGCAGATGATAAGCGGAATGGATTGCCCTACTCCCCGTTCACCCAGCACAGACATCAATATAAGCAGAAGCAGAAAACTCGGGAAACAGAGCAGTATTTCCACCAGACGCATCGAAACAAGGTCGAACACCCCACGTTTGAATCCGGCGGCAAGTCCGACGGCACAGCCGATGACCAGAGCAATCAGGCTGGAAAAAAGTCCGACGGCAAGACTGGAACGGGCTCCGTACAGAAGCCGCGCCGCGACATCACGTCCGACATCATCGCACCCCAGGGGATGGTCCCGATCCGGCTTGCTGCATGGAGCTGCTTTCGCCTCAAATGGCCCATATCTCACAGGGGCAAAAAGCGACTTTACGCCTTTTTCAGCACACAGTATGCGGTAATCCCGCTTATCTATTCTGCTTTTCACGGTGAAAAACGGAATCAACAGAAGCGCGGCAAATACTCCGCACAGAATCAGACGGATACTCTTTTTCCGGAAGACAAGCAAGATCAGCAGTGCCGCCGGAATAAACAACGCGGCAAAGTTGAAAAACTGCTCGACCAGCGATTCAGGACTGTCCGGAGCAAAAATATAACGCAGAAAGGGCATGGAAAACCCCTCTGCGTCATACATAAAAAACGGTCTGCCGTTGGCTATCAGCGGCGCGTAAAGAGCCGGTATGATGATAAAAGCGATCCCGGCAACTCCGATGACTCCGGAGCCGCTTGAGATAAATCTGGCAACCGCTTTATTTTTCATTCAGCGCAATCCGACAGCTTCACGCACCTTTTTCAGCATTTTTTCCGCCTCATCTCTGGCGCGCTCACCGTTGCGGTCGATCATCGCCATAACTGCAGGCAGGTCGGCTTCCAGCTCGGCGCGGCGTTTGCGCATCGGCTCGAAAGTTGTCCAGATTTTCTCGAAGAGAGCCATCTTGGCGTGGCCGTAGCCGTAGTTGCCGCCGAGATAGTTTTCACGCATTTTCTGCACCTCTTCAGGAGTGGCAAAGAGCTTGTAGAGAGCGAAAACGTTGCAGGCATCGGGATCTTTGGGTTCTTCCAGACCTTTGCAGTCGGTAACGATGTTCATCACGGTCTTTTTGAGCTGTTTTTCCGGAGCAAAGATCGGAATGGTATTGTTGTAGCTCTTGGACATCTTCTGACCGTCAGTTCCCGGCACGATCGCCACCTCGTCGGGAATATATCCCTCGGGGATACGGAAAACTTCGCCGTACTGGTTGTTGAACTTGATGGCGACGTCACGGGTGATTTCAAGGTGCTGTTTCTGATCTTTGCCGACCGGAACAAGTTCTGCTCCGTAAAGCAGGATATCCGCAGCCATCAGAACGGGATAGGTGAAGAGTCCGCAGTTGGGGCTGAAGCCCTTGGCGATTTTGTCTTTGTAGCTGTGGGCACGCTCGAGGAAACCGACCGGAGTGACATTGGAAAGAATCCAGGCAAGTTCGCAAACCTGCGGAACTGCTGACTGACGGAAAAACACAGTGCGCTCAAGATCAACTCCGCAGGAGATAAAATCCAGTGCGAGGTTGACGATGTTCTGACGCAGAGTTTCCGGCTCCGGAGAGGTGGTCAGCGAATGGTAGTCGGCGATAAAGAGAAAGCTCTCTCCCTTTTCCTGAAGCGCGCAGACCTGACGCATTGCGCCGAAGTAGTTGCCCAGATGGGGGATTCCGGAGGGCTGGATACCGGTTAAAATACGCATTATTTACAATCCTTGTGTTGTGTTCAGATGAGTTTTGCTCCGTCGCCGATGCTGCAGATGATGCTCTCGGCGGCGATGCCGGTTTTGAGTTCGTAGGCGGTACAGACACGCTTGGCGTACTCCTCTGCCGCATCCTGCTGCACCAGATGGATGGTTATGCCGCCGAAGCCGCCGCCGGAAAGACGTGCGCCCAGACAGCCGGGAACGGTGCGGGCAAGCTCGACCAGATAATCGAGCTCCGGAGTGCTGTTTTCGAAGTTGTCACGGCTGGAAACGTGAGATTCGAACCAGAGGTTTCCGAAACTTGCCACATCTCCGGCATCGAGGTATTTGATCGCGTCCATAACCCGGGTGCACTCACCGACGACGTGCAGAGCACGGCGGTACTCGCGGTCGGACATTTTATCCTTTGCCGCATTGAGCTGCTCAAGTGAGATATCACGGAGAGTTGTCGCTCCGGGAACGATCCGGTTCATCACAGCAGCAGCAGCCTCGCAGTCGGCACGGCGGACGTTGTATTCAGAATCGACCAGATTGTGCTTCTTCATCGAGTTGATGACCACGATCACATATCCGGCAGGCAGAGCGGCGGTGCGCAGAACTTCAACGGTGCGGAAGTCGGAAAGAATCATGCTGTCTTTCTTTCCGAAGATGGAGCTGAACTGATCGAGCAGACCGCTCTTGAGTCCGAGGTAGTTGTTTTCGACTCCCTGACCGCAGCGCGCCCATTCGGCTTTATCCAGCTCGATACCAAACTCTTTGCCGAAAGCGTAACCGGCGGCAGTTTCCAGAGCTGCACTGCTGGACATACCTGCCGACAGCGGAACGGTACTCTCGATGGCGGCATCGAAAGCGGTAACTTCAAATCCGCGTTTGGCAAGCTCTTTGACCATGCCTTTGACGTAACGTGAACCGTTTCTGGGAACGGCGTCGAGATCGGCAAGATCGAACTCCATCGTGCTGCCGGAACGGAAGTCGCGGAGCGTACAGACGGTGCCGGATTTGCGGCGGAGAGCAAAAGCAGTGTTCTGCGCCACGGCGCAGGAGAGGACAAAGCCCTGATTGTAGTCAGTGTGGTTTCCGAGGATCTCAAGTCTTCCCGGAGCCATCGCGGCGGAAGACGGAGCAGAACCGTAAAAGGCGGTGAATTTGTCGATAAAACTTTGCATGATCTTCATATCTCCTTGATAAATAAAATGTTTTACATAAAACAGATCCGTGATATACACTCGTCGAAGTTTTCCTGACCGCTCAAAATGTCAATCTGGATACGCAGATAATAGAGCGGAACATCACAGCGGTCGATGCGCGGAATACGTACTGCATCCTTCTCGGTGGTGACGATGATATCGGCTCCCGCCGCTTTCGCCTGATTGATGAAATCGATGATTTCCTGCTGGGTATAGCGGTGGTGATCGGCGTAGTGGTCGGTGCAGACAAGTTCTGCACCCAGCTGCTCGAGGAACGCCTCAAAACTGCGGGGTTTGGCGATAGCTGAAAGTGCCGCAACTTTTTTTCCGGCAAGAAAACTCAACTCCTCCTGCTTCGAGTCGGCCATCGCCACCAGATATTTCGGCTTGTGACAGCACTCGATTATCTCGGCGCGCCTGGTGCAGCGGCGCAGGAAACGCTTCAGATGGTGGATCTTGTGGCTGCCATCAGATTTGGTGAGAAAGATGTAGTCGGCGCGGCGGATATTTTTGATAGGCTCACGCAGAATACCGCGCGGCAGGACATGTCCGTTACCGAAGGGATCAGTGGAGTCAACCAGCACGATATTGATGTGAGGCTTGAGCATAAGGTACTGGAAACCGTCGTCGAGAATGATGACATCGGTCTTGAAATTTTTGATGGCGTAGACTCCGGATTTGACTCTGTCTTTATCGACCACCACAGCGACGTCACGCAGATTGGATGCCAGCATAAAGGGTTCATCTCCGGCAAATTCGCTGTTGAGCAGCAGATTTTTACCGTCCGACACCACTTTGGGCGGCAGATCGATCTTCTGGCTGGCAAAACGCTGACGGAGTTTCTCACGGAACGAAAGTTTTTTGCTCCGGTAGCCGCGGCTTAAGATGGCGACTTTTCTGCCTCTGGCACTCAAAGAACGGGCGAACACCTCGACAACAGGAGTCTTACCGGTTCCGCCGCAGCTCAAGTTGCCGATGCTGACGACCAGACATCCCAGAGCGTGATGGCGGATCACCCGTTTGTCGTACATCCAGTTGCGGAACTGTATTGCCATACGGTAGAAACGGGATGCGACAAAGAGTATCTGGATAAGCGCACGGTCATACCATGCTCTGCGCCGTCCGGCGATCAACTCCAGAAAGTATTGTTCGATGTATTCAGGTTTCAGTTCAAACTTATGCATAAAGTTCCCTCTAACAGAATCCGGATTTTTCCGGCTCTCCCGGCACTCCGGGAAACTGTCATATTTATAAATTAATACCATTTCCCCTTATGTGCAAGTTGCAAAACGTCAAAGTTGCAATTATATTTAATAACCGTTTCCATCAATTCCGGAATTTTTCATCCTTCCGGAACAATCTCAACTATGATGAAAGAGGATCATGAAGAAATCGTCTGCGCCTGCCGGAAAAAGCAGGATGAAATATGTCAGGAGTGAGTCTGACAAAACTCCGGAGCAGAACAGCAAAAGCAGGTCAAGCGTGCTGTCCGATCCGGTGATTGCCGGAGCCCTGCTCGGAGTGCTTGCCGCTCTGGCACTGCTGCTGCTCAAAGATAAAAACACCGATGCCGGTGAGCTTCTGGTGCTGGGCAGATACATCAAAGATGAGTTTTACGGGGGCGGCTCCTTCAACTGGACGGGGCGCAGTGCGCTGATTGCAGGACTTCTCCCCGGGGCCCTGCTCTGGAGTATCCTGAAAAACCGCTTTGAATTGAAATTATTTCCGGAGGATTCCGGAAACAGGTTTACAGCCCTCATCAAGAGTGCGTTCTGCGGTATCACGGGCGGCGTTTTGATGATGGCAGGTATTCAGTTTTCAGGTTTTTCGGTATGGGCGGCTTTCCAGAAAGCGATGCAGCTTTCCGGGGGAGCGGCAGTCTTTCTCGGCTCCGCCGCACTGACAGCATTCTTTCTCTCTGCGGCAGCAGCATTGATCAGGAGGAAAAAGTGTTGAATACCATACAGCAGATACTTCCCTTTGCCGGACAGCTTATCATCGGTATTGCTGCCGGAGTCCTGCTCTGCGCCGCTGGCTTCTGCGATGCAAAGGAAAACCGTTCGACACTGCGGGTGGCAGGAAGCTCTCTCATAATCGCAGTCCTCAGTTTTCTTGCCTCCGGAACTTGCGTACTTCAGCTCTGCAGTCTGGCAGGAATCGACGTTCCGGCAGTCTACTCAAGCACGCTTCTGCGCTGTGCCGCCGGCGGCGCACTCTGCGGGGCAGGATATGCCCTGTGTTCCTGCGGACCGTTTTCCAGTATAGCCGCCCCCGGCAGGGGAAATCTCTACACCCTGTGGATCGCCGCCGGCATGATACTGTCGCTTGCAGTACTGAAAAAGCTCGACAATCTGTACCCGGGAACCTTCGAGTTTTCCATTGTCAGAGAACGGGTGTTTTCAGCTGCAGGCAGTGATATATTCACCCTTGAAAACCCCGCACTGTACGTTATTTGCGGCTGTGCGGCACTCATCATATTCACCAAACTTATTTCCGGAAACAAACATCTTTGAAAGAGAATATATATTATGGCAAACAATGATCTTGTCGGCTCCCTCACCAAAGGGATGGACATCCTCCGTCTGGTCGGCAGTACCGACCACGGTCTCAAAGCAGGTGAGATAGCAACTGCGCTCAACCTCAAGACTTCCACCTGCTACAATCTGGTACGCACCCTCTGCTCCGGAGGTTTTCTGGAAAAACGCAGCGGCAACTACTGTATAGGTCCTGTCATCACCCAGCTCGCGGAAAACAGTCACCATAACAGCTTCGTGGCGGCAGTCGAACATGAACTGCTCCACCTCTACCAGAGCGTATCCGGCGGAACAGCGATCTACGCCAAAGCTGAAAACGGTCAGATGCTCCAGACCCACCGGGTGAGCTTTGAGCGTCCCGGAGTCATCCAGCGGCTCAACGATGAACCCATGCACCCCTACGCCAGCGCAGCCGGTCTGCTCGCCCTCGCCTACACTGACGATGAAAGCACACGGTTGATAATCGCTTCACGCTGGCCGTTTTCAGAATTTGGAGCACACCTCTGGAAAGACCGCCAGACGCTGACTAAATTCCTCAAAAACGTAAGAAAAAGCGGCATTGCCGAGTCACCGTTCGACAAAGATGATTTTCTCCGCATTTCCGGAGCCGTCCTCAACCGCAACGGAAAGCTTGCCGGAACCATCGGTATCAGCGTTCCGGTACTGCGCCTCAAAGATGACAGTTCGGTAAAAAAACTTCACACCGTCGTCGCAGAAGCCGCGATGAAACTCAGCGAAAAGCTCGATTGATCATGGAAAACACTATTCCGGCAGACTGGATGGAAGCGGTGGCTCCGTTCATCACTGTTGATGAAATCACCTCGATCTGGCAGAAGTCGATGAAGAGACGTGCCGTAAATACGGTGTACCCGCCGGTCAAAGATGTGTTCAATGCCCTGCGTTTTACTCCGTACAAAAGCGTCCGTGCGGTGATTCTCGGTCAGGATCCCTACTTCGGAGAGGGAGAGGCTCACGGACTTGCCTTTTCAGTCCCCAACGGAGTAAAAATGCCTCCGACGCTGAAAAATATCTTCAAAGAGTATCAAAGCGACCTCGGCAGGGAGTTTCCGCAGAACAGCGACCTCACGAACTGGGCGAAAAACGGCGTGCTGCTGCTCAACAGCGTACTTACTGTCGACTCCGGAAAACCGGCAAGCCACGCAAAAATCGGCTGGCAGCTCTTTACCGATGCGATAATAAAGGCGGTGAACGCCAAAAGCGAAAATGTGACATTCATCCTCTGGGGATCGTTTGCCCAGAGCAAAATTCCGCTGATTTCGGAACGGCACACGGTCATAACTTCACCACATCCGAGTCCGCTCGCCGCCTACCGGGGATTCTTCGGCTCCAAGCCATTTTCAGGAGCTGAACGTCCGGATTGGAAGTGGCCCGAAGTCTGACGTGCCGTATTTCGGTACTCCCGGGGCGAACAGCCGTTCTTTTCCCGGAATATCCGGTTGAAGTGCGACAAAGTCGGAAATCCGGTTTTGAGCGAGATCTCATTCACCTGCATCGAAGTATTTTTCAACAGTGACATCGCAGCTTTAAGCCGGTAGCTGTTGAGGTATTCGAGCGGAAGAACTCCGGTGTGCTGGCGGAATTTTCTGCGGAACGCCGTAACTCCGAGACCGCACCGGGCGGCAAGCGAAGCCACATCGAGCTGTCTGGCATAGTTCCTGGATATGTCATCAAGTGCCGGATAAAGAAGACTCACGCTGTCTTTCGATATTTTTTCTCTCCGGTCAGCTCCGGCATAATTGCCCAGTTTTACAAAGATCGCCCAGACCAGAGCGCGGATATATGACACCTGTACATCGCTCTTTCTTTCGGCGGCATTTATCAACAGATTGACCAGCTGTATAAGCTCGGGATCTTCAGCAGAGGATATCACGTTTTTGAAACCGCTTCCGGAAAAGCGTTCAAGAGTAAATGCCCCGGTTTCAGAGGCAGGGAGCCATCCGGTCAGCAGTTCTGCCGGATCGAGGTTGAGAAATTTCCAGACCGAATTTTCCGGAATCGCCTCACGCAGTATGTGAAACTCCCGGTCGTTGACGAACACGGCATCCCCGGGGCTGCAGGCGTAGCTTTTGCCGCCCACCTGAAAAACGCCTCCGGCTCCGGCGCAGCAGACGCCTATTTCAAAACAGTTGTGTATATGGGCGTACTCCGGCGGAGTTTTGAACCCCGGAAGGGTAACAGGAAAATCTTCCGGAAAAGTTATTTTATCATAGTAAAAGTGAGTTTTTTGCATAGTTTTATGCATTTTTTTGCAAAGAATTATCCTTTAAGCCGTGTTATATTATATCACAGAGAATCAAAATTACAAACCAGGAGGTTCAAAAAATGAGCAAAAACCACGTCCTTTACTTCCCGCGCCCGCGCGAAGCCGCCTTTGAGATCAAAGAGATTCCGGTTCCGGAAAAGAATGAGATGGTCATCAAGACCAGCCGCACACTCATCAGCACCGGCACTGAAATGACCGCCTACTGTGCCGACTATGAGCCGGGCTCGGTCTGGGAGAAAAACTTTGCCTGTCCCTTCTATCCCGGTTACAACAACGCCGGCACTGTCATCGCCGTCGGCGAAGAGGTCGACAAATCCTGGATCGGCAAACGTGTCGTCACCACCCAGCCGCACGCTGCATACGTCAAAGTCACTCTCGGCGGAGCTGATGATCAGGCGCACGGCGGAAACGGAATCGTCGTTATTCCGGATGGTGTCAGCGATGATGATGCCGTTTTCTTCACCATTCCGCAGATCGTGATGAACGGAATCCGCCTCTCCCAGATCAAATGGGGCGAGTGCGCCGTGGTTTACGGACTCGGACTTCTCGGACAGTTCGCTGTGAGATTCCTGCTCGAGTCCGGAGCATTCCCGGTCATCGCCGTCGATACCGCCGATCACAGACTCAGCCTGCTGCCTGACAGCCCGTCAGTCATTCCTGTAAACGCCAGAAACAGCAACGTCAAAGAGGTTCTGCTCCAGCACAACTCCGGACGTCTTGCCGACGTAGTCATCGAGCTTACCGGAAACGGCGACCTGCTTCCCGAGCAGTCCCGTCTGCTGCGTCAGCGCGGCAATCTGGTCATTTTGAGCAGCCCCAAGAAGCCGGTCATGTTCGACTTCCACGACGACTGCGTCTGGCCGGGAATTTCCATCATCGGAGCTCACAACTTCACCCATCCGGATTTTCCGCAACCCTCCTACCCCTGGACCAAAGAGCGTCACATCGAGATGTTCTTCGATCTGCTCAAATTCGGCAGACTCGATCTCGGCAGTCTGGTGAGCCGCAAGGTCGATTTCTCCGACGCCGCCGAAGCCTACAAGGCTCTCGACGTCAACCGCGGAAATGAAATGGGCGTAATCATCGATTGGAGCAAAGCATAATGAAACGTACCATTCTCTGCGGCTTCGGATTTATGGGTCAGACCCACGCCGCCAACATTCTGAAGAATCCGGATCTTGAACTGGTCGCCATCGTCAATGCGATTCCCAAAGACAAGGTCAAGCCGGTCGCCGGAAATATCGCCACAGGAAGATTCGACTGGCGTCTGCTCGACACCATTCCCTTTTTCCCGACTCTCGGCGCCGCCCTCGCCGGATGCAGTGCTGATGCGGTAGTGATCGCGACTCCGACTGATTTCCATGTCCCGATGTCGCTCGAAGCGATCGAAGCCGGAAAACACGTCTTCGTGGAAAAACCGCTCTGCTTCACCCAAGAGGAGTCCGACAAGCTGATCGCAGCTCTCGAGGGAAAAGATCTGATCTTCCAGGTCGGTCACTGCGTGCGCTTCATTCAGGAGTACTGCCTGCTCGCCGGGCTCTGGCGCAGCGGAAAATACGGAAAACTCCGTCATCTCACCCTCTGCCGCAAGACCGGTATCCCCGCCTGGGGTGCCTGGGGCGACCAGAAGCCGGAGATTTCCTCCGCCGCAGGTCCGCTTTTCGACCTCAATATCCACGACGTCGACTTTGCGCTGTCGCTCTTCGGTGAGCCGGAAAAAATTTCCGCGGAAAAAGTCGCCGGAACCGATATGCTCTTTCAGGCTGAACTCGGATACAAAGATGGTGTTGCTGTCTGCATCGACGGCGGATTCTTCCCGCGTCCGGAAACTCCGTTCCGTGCCGCATTCACTGCGATCTTTGAAGAGGCGGTGCTTGAGTTTGACACCCGCACCGGTCTGCAGCTGACCACCGGAGGAAAATCAGAGGCTGTCACCTTTGAAAATGCCGCTGACTGCTACTATGACGAGATGGCAGAGTTCTCCGGAGCGATGGAAAACAAAAACACCGTCCAGTGCAAAGCCGCCGATGCTGCAGCCGCTGTCGATATGTGCCGTAAACTTGCGGCTCACCTTTCCGGCAGAAGTATGGAGTAATCCACACCGTTGTAGGTCAACGTCTGCAGCGTGACATATCCCGGCAGTTGTTTCCAGATACTGGAAATGACTGCCGGTCTTTTTTCCATGCAGTAGCGGAAAGCCGCCCTGTCATAATCCGGATAGATATTTTCACCGAGACGGCAGTAAAGCGGATGTTTGAAGTCACAGGAGGGCAGGATTATGTTCCAGATGCCATCAGGAGTGTGGTTGAAAACACCCCGCCGTTTTATTTCAGGCGACAGAAATGAATTGAAATCGTTGAAAATCGAAATTATCCGGGCTTCGTGATTGAAGAGTTGAAGTCCTCTTACGCCTGCAACGTTGACGGTTTCACGTTTTTCCAGTGAAGCTGCTCTGCGGCAGGCAAAATAGCTGCGGAACGAAACCGGCATGAGCAGAAACAGCGCAAGCAGCACTGTCACACTGCGGGTGCGGATATCTTTATTCTGCCACATGAGTTTCAGGACATAGACAAATATTCCCATCATGGGAACTCCCGCCCAGTAGAGATGACGCATACAGGGAACAGGATAATACTGGTGCCACGCGCCGAGAGCAAAGAGTATTACTGCCACCATCGCCAACTGATCTTTCCACTTTTTCGTAACGAACAGCCATCCGAAGTAAAAGAGCGTCACCAGCGGGAAAAAGGCGAATACTGCATCGACAAATCCCCGGTCGCCGGTGACGAAGGGGAAAAAGTTGTTCATCGTATCGTTGTAACCGCTTCCGGCACCGCGTTTGACGGCAAAAGAGAGGGCGTGGCTCCAGGTCTGGGTGATGTAGTCGCTCCATGCCCCATAGATGGTGATGATAACAGCGAGAACGGCGGCGACGGAAAAGAAACCGCCAAGAAATCCTGCGGTGTAGCGCAGTGAGCGGCGGCGGTCAGCCGAAAAGAGGACAAATCCGAACAGCAGAGCCGAAATAAGCGCAGTAAGTCCGCAGGGCTGGCGGAAACCGAACATCAAGCCGCCGCAGACTCCGGAAAGCAGGGCAAAGAGATTTGCCCGTTTGCCATCCTCAAGAAAACGCAGGGTAAATTCAACTCCGAGCAGCAGAAAAAAGAGTGCGTAGACACTCGCCCACGGATGACTGGTCACACAACAGTCGGCAGAGAGCAGAAAATAGAGCGAAAGTGCAGATATACGCCAGAATTTTTCTTCCGGTTTGAAAAAGCGTTTCCAGATAAGATCGAAAACCACGAGAGACGCGCCGTAAAAAACTGCGGTCAGAAGTTTTATCACCAAAAGTTCTGTTCCGAAAATTTTCAGTGCCGCCCCCTGAAGAAGCGGAGTAAGCACTCCGTACTGGGAAAAACTCTCTCTGAAAAGAGCGACTCCGTTTGCCGCGTCGACGGCGGTCTTGAACATGATGCCGTCGTGGTGCAGATCGATACCGAGCAGAGCATAAAATCCGAAAAAGAGGGTTCCTGCCGCAAACAGCAGCAGGGAGGAGAAGTGTTTTTTCACAGTTTTATTCCTTTCAATCTTGCGGCGTTCAGCACCACGGTAAGCGAACTTGCCGCCATGGCTCCGGCACAGACACCGGGAGGAAGTGCCGGAAGTCCGAAAGCGTAAAATGCTCCGGCGGCGGCAGGAATGGCAGCAAGGTTATAGAAAAATGCCCAGAAGAGATTCTGTTTTATCACCCGCATGGCGGCGCGGCTCAATGAAACAGCTCTGGCGACCTGATATATATCATCTCCGACGATCACGATACCT
Source organism: Victivallaceae bacterium (assembly GCA_045630865.1). GTDB lineage: Bacteria > Verrucomicrobiota > Lentisphaeria > Victivallales > Victivallaceae > UBA1784. Next base: position 4,019 of record JAZQTR010000164.1, on the reverse strand, counting down.
GCGGCATCGCAGGCGCAGGCGGAGCCGCCTCCGATGGCGATACCGATGTCGGCGCGGGCAAGTGCCGGAGCGTCATTGACTCCGTCACCTACCATCGCCAGCACGCCTTTTTTCTGAAGTTCCTGTACGATCTGCAGTTTTTCCTGCGGAAGCAGTCCGGCACGGCACTCGTCAATGCCGACGCTCTGCGCCACGGCTTCTGCGGTTTTCTGACGGTCACCGGAAAGCATAACACAGCGTATCCCCATAGCGTGCAGGCGGCTGACGGTCTCTGCAGCGTTGCGGCGGAGCTTACTGCCGAAAGCGGCAACTCCGGCAAGTCTTCCATCGCACGAAATATATATCGTGCTGTATATTCCGGCATCGGGAGCACCGGCGGTATCGACACCGCAATCCTCGAGATAAGCTTTGCTGCCGAAGAGCCACTGACGATCCTCTATCTCAACGCTGATTCCTCTGCCGGGAGTATTGACAAACCCGTTGAGCCGGGAATTCAGATCCAAACCTTTTTCTTTTGCGGCGGAAACGGCCGATTTTGCCAGCGGATGAGCTGTTCCCTGTTCGGCGGAGGCAAGATTTTTCAACAACTCCGTTTCGGAAATACCGGAACAGACAAATATTTTCTCAAGGGTGATTTCTCCTGACGTGAGAGTTCCTGTCTTGTCGAATGCGGCACAGCTGATTTTGCAGGCACGTTCAAGAGCCTCTCCGCTTTTGATCAGAATACCGCTTGCCGCACCTCTGCCGACAGCGGCGATAATGGCGACAGGAGTGGCAAGTCCGAGAGCGCATGGGCATGAGACCACCATTACCGAGAGCGCGAAGTTGATTGCAAGATACGCTCCGTTGCCGCAGGCAAGATGGATAATCAGCGTCAAAAGAGCTGCTCCGAGGACAAAGTATGTAAAATACCCTGCCGCAGTATCGGCAAGGCGTGCCACGGGAGCCTTGGCGGATTGCGCCATTTTGACCATGTCGATTATTCCGGAAAGCAGGGTATCCTGCCCCAGTTTTTCGGCGCGCATCCGGAAAGCTCCGCCGGTGCAGAGCGTTCCGCCGGTCACCTGCGCTCCATCAAGTTTTTCAACGGCGAGCGTTTCTCCTGTGAACATCGACTCATCCACCCAGCCGGAACCGCTGACAACGACTCCATCTGCAGGCACGCGGCTGCCGGAGTTGACCTGAAGAATATCACCCTTCACGAGGGTGGAGGCTTTTACTTCGACAATTTCGCTGCCGCGCACCAGAAAGGCGGTTTCCGGAACGAGTTCAGCCAGAGAGCGCACAGCATCGATGGTGTTGCGCCGGACACGCTCTTCGAGGGATTTTCCGCACATCACAAGAAAAATTATCATCGCCGCACTGTCGAAGTGAAGGTGTCCGGCACTGCCGCTGAAAACGAGAAAAAGACTGTATATCACTGCCGCGCCGCTGCCGCAGGAAATCAGTGTATCCATATCAGGATAGCCGGAAAGCAGTGCAGGAATACCGCGGCGGAAAAAATTTCTTCCGGCATAAATAACAACCGATGTGAGCAGAATCTGGATAACGGCTCCGGCAGTGCCGTGCATCAGGTGTCCCATCGAAATTGCAATCAAAGCGGCTGTTGCGGCGGCGGCAAAGATAAAACGGCTTTTTGAGGAGCTGGAGCAGGGTGTTTCCGGCTCCGGAGCAGAATCTGCTCTCTCCGGAACAGCGGTGAACCCGAGCTTTGCCACGGTGGAAATGATCAACTCGTCGGAGACACTCTCATCAGCGCAGACTACCGCCTGCTGTGAAGCGAAACTCACCTCACAACTGATAACCCCTTCAAGTTTTTTCAACCGTTTTTCCACATTTCCGGAACACGCCGTACAGCGCATACCTGATATGGAAAACACCCTTTTTTCCGACATAATGAATATTCCCGATAAAAACTGTTGTCATCTATTAAAATTAGCCCATTTGTACACTTTTTCAAGTACTCAAGTTGACAAAACTCCCCGCGGCAGTTATATTTCACGCGTGTATATTGCTAAAGAAAGGATACTGTTATGCCCGAAGAAACCTTCAGCCGCTCCCTTGCCGCCCAGAAGTCCGCTTTGTGCGTCATCTCTGCCGCGCAGGAGCTTGAGCTTCTTGACGGCCCCATCGCCGTCGATGAAAGACTTGCCGAAGCAGAAAAAGAGCTGATGCTCAAAATCATGACAAAAGTGAGAGAAAAATGCTCCTATCAGGAGCTTTCCGCCGACGAAGTAAGCTCGATGTTCACCTTTGTCTACGCCCGTGCCGCCGAGGCGGTGACCAATCTGGCGAACAATCAGAAAAACGACTTCGATATGATGGGACTCTTCGACGGCAAAGTTCCGATCTGCGCCGAGGATATCCTGACCGGATTTTTCAAAAAGCTGGATTTTCCGACGGTCTGCGCCCGCAAATTCTGGGGCTACTATGAAGAGGGTCTGGATGCCAGCGATCCCCTGCTTGCTCTGATGGAAAGCCTCAAGTGGTGTTTCCGTTTGAGCTGCCATCTGGCGGTGCGCTGTCTGGAAGACCACAACTACCGTTTCATCTGACGCAAGATGAGTGCGAAACTCAAAAAAGTGCTTTTCATCACCTGCTGTACCGCCCTTGCGGTGCGGCTGGGAGTGCTGTACGCTGTTTCAGGGAGTGTGCTTCAGGCGTATAATCTTCTGCCCGGACTGGATATGGAAACGCTCATGCGTTTTTCAAACTGGCAGAGCGGCGATCCCGAATCAGCTCCGATGTTTGTTCTGCACCGCTTTCTGCTCTTTTTCTCATATCTGGCAGGCGGCGGAAACTACAATTTGACGCTCATCCACGCGCTGCAATCTCTTGCCGGAACAATTGCCGCCGTCTTTGCCGCCTACGGAGCATTTCTGCTCACAAAAAGAAATCTCATCGCCCTTATTGCCGGAGTCATCTATGCTGTCTACGGTCCCGTTCTGCTCTATGAGTGCGTCGCGCTTCAGGAGTCAATACTCGTTCATACGCTTACCATCGCCCTCGCTCTCTATATCAAATACGCAGAAAACAGTTCCGCCAACCGGCTGTGGGGAGTTGCCGCCGGAATGCTGCTCGGTCTGAACTCTGCCGGACGTCCGGCTTCGGCATTTGCGGCGGCGGCTCTTGCGGTGTATCCCTTCTGGCTCTGCCGTAAAGACAAACTGGATTTTTCCCGCTTCGCCCCCCTCTGCGGAACCGCTGCGGTCTGGCTTGCCGCCGCCCTCTTCAACGGATATTTCAGAAACAGCTTTTCGCCGTTCTTTAATGTTATGCCGCATTTGACAGATATCCATGCTTCCGGCAATTCTATTGAAGGAGTTCCGGCATCCGGAAATGCCCTTGTCTCTTACGGCAAAGTTCTGATCGCCGCCGCCAAAGGAGTTCCGCATCTGCTGGGAATAAGAGAGATTCCGGAAAATCTCGACTACTATCTGCTGGCACATAAATATCCGTTTTTTTCCATCGGTCCGGTCTGGCTGATGGCTCCGGCGGTGACCGGCATCATCGCGGTGGCTCTGCTGAAACGCAAAAACTGTCTGCCGCTCGTTATCGCCTTTGCCGCTCTGCTTCTGCCGCTTGCCGCCCGCTGCCCGATAGGACGCTACCGCCTTATGCTGATTCCGCTTTTCATCTGGTTCACGGCGGCGTTAATCAATGAGCTGATTTCAAACAAAGACAAACGACTGGCCCTTGCCGCCATCCTCATCGGAGTATCCGGCTGCAATCTGCTGGATACTCCGTTTGAGCGTCCCAACCCGGCGGCACACCACACTTACGCCCTCGCCTGTATAAAATCAGGCAGAAAAGCTGAAGCGGTTACTGAAATGCAGAATGCGTGGGAAAGCAGTCTGTACTCCTACGCTCCATCGGGATTGTTCCTCGTGACAGAACATCTCGCCAACAGAGAGTTTGCCGCCGCTGAACTTGTCATCACTCAGAACCGGACAAAAAATCCCTGTTTCCACTACTATCTTGCCCTGATAAAAACTGCGCAGAACGATTTGCGCGGAGCG
>JAZQTR010000163.1:0-3021 GCA_045630865.1 Victivallaceae bacterium | reverse complement strand
CCCTGATCGCTCTCAAACGCAACCCCACCCGCGCCCTGCTCACCACCCTCGGAATCATGATCGGTATCGCCGCCGTCATCACGATGATGGAAATCGGCAGAGGCAGTTCAAACTCCATCCGCAGCTCCATCGAGAAGATGGGAGCCAACTCGGTCACGATCATGCCCGGATGGGTGAGAGTCGGAGGCATCAACTACGGTGGAAGCTCCCGGGTATCCCTGCTTCCTGCCGACGCTGAAGCCATCGGCAGAGAGTGTCCGAGCATCGCCTACTGCTCACCTGTCGTACACGCAAGCGGCAGACAGGTCATCTTCGGAGGAAACAACTGGGTCCCCAACCGGATCATCGGAGCCGCTCCCAACTACCTGAAGATCGTCAACTGGATCATCGCTGACGGACGCAGTTTCAGCGAGCGCGAACTCAACCACCGTGCCAGCGTCTGTCTGGTGGGTTCCACCGTCGTCCGCGAACTCTTCGGAGGCGTCAATCCCGTCGACTGCGATATCAGAATCGGCAATACCACTTTCAGAGTGATCGGAACTTTGCAGAACAAGGGTGCAAGCATGAACGGAACCGATCAGGACGACATCATCATAACCCCATGGACAACCGCCCGTATGCGCCTCACCGGCTTGAGAAGCGGATCTGCCACCAGCACCACCAGCACCGCAGCCAGCCGTCCGGGAGAACTCTATCCCGGAACCGGCGTCGCCCTCTATCCGGAGCAGGACAGCGCACAGACATCAGACAAACTGCTCATTCCGCGCTTCACCTACATCGACCAGATCGTCTTCGCCGCCGTCTCTCCCGAAAAGGTGCAGCAGGCTGTGAAAGAGGCGGCTCTGGTTTTGAGAGAGCGGCACAACCTCAGACCGGATCAGGATGATGATTTCCGCATCTTCAACTCGGCTGAATTTATGGCCATGCTCTCGAGTACCTCGACCATCATGACCAATCTGCTGCTCATCGTAGCTCTGATTTCCCTCATCGTCGGAGGCGTCGGCATTATGAACATCATGCTGGTATCCGTCACTGAACGCACCCGGGAAATCGGATTGCGTATGGCGGTGGGAGCAAGATCAGGAGATATCCTCAAACAGTTCCTGGTCGAGGCCATCGTCCTCTGTCTGGTGGGCGGAATCATCGGTATCATCATGGGACACGGCGCAGCTCTGGCTGTCGAAAAATATCTCCAGTGGCCGATAGAATCCAGTCCCGGAGCCGTCGCCGCCGCCTTCGGCGTGTCTGTCGCAGTCGGTATCATATTCGGATTTTATCCGGCATACAAAGCCTCACAGCTCGATCCGATCGACGCCCTGCGCTACGAATAAGTGTTTTTTGCCCGCCGGATGTTTGACTTGACGGGCAAAACGCATTATATTAGTTCCGGATAACAGAAGTTACCGTGGAGGAAATATTATGGAAGAAAACTACAACAATTACGTTCATCTGAACAGCGAAGATATCGCCCGTGTCCAGAGCGCATTCATCAACCGCGTCTATATGTGGATGACCTGCGGACTTGCCGCAACCGCCTCGGTTGCCTGGTATCTCGGTACACAGAAAATCGAATTTATGCTCAAGCATCAGGGACTTGTTCTGCCGCTTATCATCGCCGAAGTCCTGCTGGTCATTGCCCTCGGCGGAATGATCAACAAAATCAGCGCAGCAGTCGCCGGTATGATGTTTGCAGTTTACTCTCTGCTCAACGGAGTGACACTCTCGTGGATATTCCTCGCCTATCAGCTCGGCTCGGTCGCCAACGTCTTTTTCATCACCTGCGCCACCTTCGCCGGAATGAGCTTCTACGGCTACGTCACCAAACGCAGCCTTGCCGGTATCGGTTCGTTCTGCATGATGGCTCTCTGGGGATTGATCATCGCCGGAATCATCAACATCTTCTGGCACAATGATCTTGCCCAATTCGTGATCTCCTCGCTCGGAGTTCTGGTTTTCGTCGGACTCACTGCCTACGATACCCAGAAGATCAAACAGCTTGCCATCGCCTCCGCCGACGGTGAGCTCGATTCAGAGAGCTCCGCAAAGTACGCCCTCATCGGCGCACTCGAGCTCTATCTCGACTTTATCAACCTCTTCCTCTATCTGCTCCGGCTCTTCGGAAAACGGCGTTAAAATGCGGCTTCTCATATCAGCGGGACCAACCCGCGAAAAAATAGATCCGGTACGGTTCATCACCAACTATTCAACCGGAAAAATGGGATACGCTCTGGCGCAGGCGGCTTCAGAGATGGGTATCGAAGTAGTTCTGGTATCCGGTCCGGTATCCCTGCCGCGCCCGGAATATACCGCGGAGTTCCATCAGGTGGAGTCCGCTTCTGAAATGGCGGAAAAAATCTTTTCTCTCTGCTCCGGTTGCGACGCAATAATCATGGCGGCAGCAGTAGCAGATTACCGTCCGGCAGAAGTCTGCCAGTCCAAAATGAAGAAAAAAGAGGGGGATCTCTATCTCCGGCTCGAGCGGACGACCGATATCCTTGCAGGCCTCGGAGAACGCAAAACTCCAAAACAGAAACTCATCGGATTCGCCGCCGAAACCGATGACCTGATGGCAAACGCCCAAAAGAAACTCGAGCGCAAAAATCTCGACTGGATCGCCGCCAACAAAGTTTCAGACGGCTTCGGCAAAGAAACCAACACCGTCATCCTGCTCGGCAGAGACGGAAGAAAAATAGATCTCACCCCAGGCAACAAAATAGATGTCGCCCGCGAAATGCTCAAAATCGTCCTGAATTGATCTTCTGGAAGAAGGGAGATTGTTCGCGGGGAAGGGGAAAACTTCTTTTCGCGTGAAAAGAAGTTTTCCCCTTCCCCGGACCCCATCCCTTTTCAAGAAAAGCGGTGTACTTTTTCTTTTTTTTCGCAAAACGCTTTGTTTGCAATCGGTGGATGCATCCGTCTTCGCACAAGGCTACGCCGTGACAAGGCGTGATGCATAAAATTGCAGATTACTGTACCCGACCATCCGGCTTCGTTGTACTACGCCGTGACAAGACCAGGAGG
>JAZQTR010000162.1:0-6622 GCA_045630865.1 Victivallaceae bacterium | reverse complement strand
CCGCTTGGCCTCCGACTTTGCCGGTCTCTTTCCAGCTCGCACCTGCGTCGTCTGAAATGAATATCCGCATCTGGTTGCCGCCGTAGTCGCCTTTGGAGGATTTGGGACCCTCTTCGAGAGCCAGTGCCGGTCCGGCAAGGTCGAATGAGGCGACCAGTCTGCCGTCGAATGCGTTATCCAGCCACGGAGTGTAGCAGTAGAGTCCTGCCGGATCGTGGGAACGGAAAAAAATCTTTTCATCGGCTATGAGCTTCATTATCCGGTTATCCTGTTCTGTTATTTCACTCTGATCAGCACAGCATCGAGGGCGGGAACGGTGACTTTGATCCGTTTGCCTTCTGCGCAGGAGATGTTGTCAGCAGTCTGTATCTCAACTTGAACAGCATCATCGAAAACGACCGTGCTTTCAGCCGGAGTGCAGTTGCTGTTGGCGAGGATGACGACTTTGCCTTCATCGCTGCTGTAAGCGGCAGAGAGTACTGAGGGAACCTGCGGCGGAGTCTGGCTTGTGGTGTAGATGGTGACTGCCGGAGCGAGGACTTCGGGACACTTGACCATACGTCCTGCGACCAGATATTTTTTCATTTCTCCTTTGCGCCAGCGCGAGAGGTTGCCGATGAGGGTGATGAGCGGCTCCTGTTCGGGGGCGGGATCTTTCCAGAGCTGGCACCAGTTCCAGTGTATATCGCCCTTGTCTTTGAGGATGACTGAGAGGACGTTTCCGGATACGAAGTTCCAGGAGAGGTTCCAGAGCATGAAGTACGGGGTCTTTTTCAGATCGACTTTATCGTGTATCCAGACTCCGTTGCCTGAAAATCCCGAGGTGTACTCGTGGTAGAGGTAGCTGTAGAGTGCCACCGGAGTTCCGCCCATTGCCCACGCCAGATGGTTGCGCAGGTCGTTGAGTTTGCACGCCTTGATATAGGGTTGTGCGGCGGCGTTTTCGCAACCGATGATGGTTTTTCCGGCGGATTCCAGCACTTTATCGAGCAGATCCTGCATTGCTCCGGTGAGCCATGCTCCGGGAAGATCGGGGTGTCCGTGTTTTTTCGAGTAGCAGAATGGGGCGACGCAGCCCTGATTCTGGTCGAAGTACTGCAGGTAATCGACTCCGATCGCGGCGGCTGAGCTCACCTCTTTGCAGACGATGTTTGCCGTGTATTCGCGTGCCGGACAGAGGTCGTAACCGATCCTCTGACCGAGAGGATGGTTGCAGACGCTCGACCACGCTCCGCCCTGCGGAGCTATACATATCTCGTCTGCCACATTTTCGGCTTCGAAACGCTCTTCGAGGCTGTAAGTGGGATCGATCATACTCTTCTGGGTCCAGGCTATGCCTGAGGAGTACAATCCGACGCTGTTGCCTTTTTCGTGCATCGCGTCGATGTACTCTTTAAGCAGCTCTTCGCCTCCGGATGGCGGCCAGATGAAGGGGGGAGCCCACGGAGCAGTACCTTCCCAGTGCATCAGAAGAGCCATAACGCTGTTATTCCAGAGTTTGTTGTAACGCTCCATCACCGGCAGAGCTGCGCTGTACGGATAGTATTCGTTGGGGATAAGGCCTCCGGCGTCGGCACCGAACCCCTTGACGGGATAGGCGAGGACTACCGGCGAAGCGTCGAGGACGGCGGGCATATTGGAAGCGAGTTTTTCCGGAACCAGTCCGGCGCTCTCTATCCAGTTGCGGTAGATATCTGCGGCATCCTGCCAGTTGCCGGTAAAGCCGCGCATTTCGATCTGATAGTCTATTTTATTGCTGCCGCCGGTGAACTGCTGGAGCACCGGACGCACCCTGCCGTTTTCAGGCATGAAGTCGACCACTTTCGGGGAGTCCTTTGCGTCGGCGCAGCAGATGTAGACGCCGCCTGTGCTGTCGTAAAACGCCTCAAACTGGGCGGCGGCGGGACCGGGATAGAGGCTGTCCACACCGTTCTGGGCGTAGCCTGAAAGGTTGCACTTGAAGAAAGCCCGCGCCTCTCTCTCTTCGAGGTCGGATATCAGAGTGCCCTCGGCGTTGGGGATGAGGTAGCGCGTTCCGGCAGGACTGCTGAATCTGACCCGCGGAAAATCTATCCATTCGACTTTGAAATAATCTCTGCCGGGTTTGACTTCGATGTTCCAGAGAATGTTTTCAGAGTTGTCTTTTTTCACAGTGACGGCGACTTCAGTTCCCGGCAGATTGGCGCAGGTGAAGAATTTTACGGTCACGCCGCAGTCGTCCTCTTCGCAGGAGACGTCAGCGAAACTTGCCATCGTGTACCGGTAAGGATTGCCGACAAAGTCGCGCATCTGGATGACAAAGAGATCATTGAATGAATCGATGTCGCAGAAGCGTGCTATACTGCTGTTCTGCGAAACGGTACGGTAGATTTTTTCCTGATAATACATATTTCCCCTCTTGCATTACTCCGCTTATTATTTGGAGTTGTTTTTCTTTTTCTGGCGTGTCAGCTCTTTATTGATGCGTTCCAGCTCTTTCGGTATGGCGATGGATTGCGGACACTTCTTTACGCAAGCCATACACGATATGCACTCCGACGCCTGTTCTTCGGCTGGAAGTGCGCTGTACTGTTTGTCGAACTCATTGAAATTGCCGTTGTATTTCCAATCATTGTAGAGTGAAAAGACTTTGGGTATCGCCACACCTGCCGGACAGGGCAGACAGTAGCGGCAGTCGGTGCAGGGGATGGCTCCCTTTTTGCGGTATGCCGCCAGAGCTCCGGCGATGACTCCGCGGTCGCGTTTTGTGAGCGGAGCAAAGCTGCTGAAAGTTCTGATGTTGTCTTCGAGGTGTTCCATCTCGGTCATGCCGGAAAGGACGCAAAGCACGTTGGGCAGACTTCCGGCATAGCGGAACGCCCACGAGGCCGGTGAAGCGTTTTTATCGGCACGTTTGAAGATCTCCACCGCTTTGTCGTTGAGCTTTGCCAGTGCGCCGCCGCGCAGTGGCTCCATAACGATCACGGGGATATTGAGGGAAGTGAGGATCTCATACTGCTCCTTTGACTGATAGTTGATCCAGTCGAAGTAGTTGAGCTGTATCTGGGCGAAATCCCACTTGTACGCGTTTGCGATCTCCTTGAGGACGGCGGGTTTGTCGTGGAAAGAGAAGCCCAGATAGCGGATCTTTCCCTCCAGCTGTTTCTGCTTGAGGAAATCATAGAGTTTGAGCCGCTGTGCGGTCTTCCAGTTGCTGCCTTTGAGCGCGTGCATGAGATAGAAGTCGAAGTAACTTGTTTTGCACCGCTTGAGCTGCTCGTTGAAGATACGCTCCATATCCTCCTCTTTTTTGAGCATACGGACGGGCATTTTATCCGCCAGCATATAGGAGCTGCGGGGATACTTGCTCAAGAGATCTCCGACGCATTTTTCGCTCAAACCGCGGTGGTAGAAATAGGCGGTGTCGAAGTAGTTGACTCCGGATTCCATTGCGCGCTTGAAGAGCTGTTCAGCTTTGGCGTAGTCTATGTCGGGTTCTCCCTGGGTCTTGCGCGGCAGACGCATGGTACCGTAGCCGAGCAGAGGAGCCGTCATTCCGTTGAGGGTGCGGCGCACCACTTTGGCGGGCGCGGCAGTGGCGGATTTTTTGTCTTTTGCGGCAAGTCTGGCGACCGGAGCAAGGGCTGATACTGCCAGCAATCCTTTGAGAAAATCGCGTCTTTTCATCTTTTCACCTTTCACTTATTCTCGAGCGGTAGTTGTTCTTTTATCGCATTTATACTGTATGCTTCGGTCGGACACGATGTGCGGCATGCACCGCATCCGATACATAGTCTGGCGTTGAATCTCGGTGCGCCGCGGCGGAGAGTTATGGCTCCGGCAGGACATGCCTTGGCGCATTTGCCGCACTTTTCGCCCTCCTGATAGACAATGCATATTGTGGGATCGAATTTGGCTTTCGCTATCGCCACGCGCTGCTTGACGGCAACCGGAAGCGGACGTATCGCTCCTGTCGGGCAGATGTCGCCGCACCTGGTGCAGTCGTAGCGGCAGAAGCTTCCGGCAAGGTCGAGATGGACGGTTCCTGCGCCGTACTTATCCGGAACTATGATCTTCTGCGGACACACTTTGACGCAGAGCAGACATCCGGTGCATTTGCGCTGGAAACTCTCTGCTCCGGCGGCTCCGGGCGGATATATCTGATTTTCTCCGGAAGTCCGGAGCAGTTTTTTCCAGAGTCCGGAGCGCACTGCAACAACTCCTGCGGCGAATCCGGCTCCTGCCCAGGCGGCGCGTTTGATGAAATCTCTGCGGGCGATGGCGGTCTTTTCACGCTTGCGGACAAAATCTATTGCTCCCACAGGACAGGCTGAAACGCACTGCATGCAGCGCAGACAGCGTTCGTTGTCGATGGTTCTGTTTTCAGGGTCGGCACATCCGGCAGGACACGCTTTGACGCATTTTTTGCAGTTGACACAGCTGTCGGAAATTTCCAGCTGCCAGACGCTGCTGCGTGAGAGCAGTCCGAGGAATGTTCCGACCGGGCAGATATAAGTGCAGAACGCGCGGCGTTTCCAGAGTGAAATCAGCAGGATGGCTGCCACAGGAAGCGTTCCGCCAATAAGCACTGCCGATGCCGAGCGTCCGGCAAGGCTGTAGGGGTCGAGCCAGTAGAAACCTGCCGCACATCCGGAAACGAGTATTCCGGAAGCGATTCCGCAGATGACGAAGCGCAGCGGAACATTATCGCGGCGGATTCTGTTTTTGGAAAACGGAATAAGTCCGGCGATATCCTGCATAATTCCGAGCGGACAGAGGATCGAGCAGTAGAATCTTCCGGCGCACCGTGCCAGCAGAAAGTGCAAAAACGTCACCGCCACTGCACCGATGGAAACTCCGGAAACCCAGCGCAGGACTGACGGAACAAACTCCGCATGCATAAGGCAGGCGCAGAAGCGGCAAAGTCCGGCAAAAGAGAGGGCGAAAAATACCAGAAAAACAGAAGCTGCGGCGCACCGCAGAAAGAAATATGATTTTTTTCCTGCCATTACATATCCTGTGCTTGAAAGGGGTTGCTGTAGTACACTGTTAAAGTATAGTGTTGAAGCGTTGAATTGTCAAGCAGAGTAATATCCACTTTGGGTAATTTGAATAAAAATTTAATAATGCCGGTTTGTTCGGTTTGACAAAATCAGTAACCGGTGCTATCTTGTAAACGGGAATATTTATTCAAAATTTCTTAATTAAATAAAGGGAGAATTTTTATGCATTGGATAGATTGGCTGATTATGCTGGTGCCGTTCCTGACGGTACTCGGATTGGCTGTGTATTCCGGAAAATATGTGCGCGGAGTCGCTGACTTTCTCGCCGCCGGACGTGTTGCCGGACGTTACGTCATCGCCGTCGGTGACGTGGCTTCAGGCTTGAGCGTCATTACTCTTGTCGCTCTGGTCGAGGCGAAATACCAGTGCGGATATGGTATGTCTTTCTGGGAGACGCTGATGCTTCCCATTTCCACCGCTTTGAGTTTGAGCGGATACTGCATCTACCGCTACCGTGCGACCCGCTCGCTCTCTATCGGCCAGTTTCTGGAAATGCGTTACAGCCGCAGTTTCCGTGTGGTTGCGGCGGCGATCCGTACCATTGCCGAGATGATCACCAACTCAATCGGACCTGCTGTTGCGGCCAATTTCTTCATCTACTTCCTCGGACTTCCGCACAAGTTCAATATCTGCGGAGTCAACCTTCCGACTTTTGTGCTTCTCACCGGCGTTCTGCTGACAATTGCCACCATTGTTCTGTGGCCGGGCGGACGTATCTCTCTCTTGATCACCGACTGTTTCCAGAGTCTTATGAGCTATCCGGTATTTGTGGTGCTGGTGGGTTACGTCTTCCTCAACTTCAACTGGGGAACCGATATCGCTCCTGTGATGATGGATCGTGTCGCCGGAGAGAGCTACCTCAACCCCTACGACGTCAGCCAGCTGCGTGACTTCAACATCTTCGCTCTGGTCGTCAACATCACCAACAGCATCCTCAACCGCGCCAGCTGGATCGGTAACGACACCACCGGCTCCGGCCGTACTCCCCACGAGCAGAAGATGGCGAACATCCTCGGAACCTGGAGAAACGGTTTTGCTCTGGTTATGCAGATGGTTATCGCCCTTATGATCATCTGTCTTATGACTCACGCAAGATTTGCCGATCAGGCACGCGATATCCGTGTTGAGCTTTCCAACAAGATTCTCGGCGAAGTTATCGACGATCAGAGTGCCCGCGACCGCGTCGGCAGTGCGCTTGCCGCCATTCCGGTACAGAGACACCAGATCGGAGTTGATGCGCCGCTGTCACGCAAGAAAAACCTTGATACCCCTTACCTCGATACTGCTCTCAAAGAGATGCGCACCATCTCTGTAGAGAATGCGGTCAAAGGACTTGAGGGTGAGGCGAAGGAGGCCGCCGCGAAAGATGCGACTGCCCAGGCTAACTCACTCTTCCAGAACTTCCGCAGTCTGTACCATCAGATGATGATGCCGATCGCGCTGCGCAACATTTTCCCGATTGGACTTATGGGTGTCTTTGCGCTGCTGATGATCATGCTTCTGGTTTCGACCGACGACAGCCGTATTTTCAACGCCTCGAGTACCATTGTTCAGGATATGGTAAGTCGGATCGTAGCCAT
>JAZQTR010000161.1:0-5914 GCA_045630865.1 Victivallaceae bacterium | reverse complement strand
TTGACCACATAACCCATCTTGCGGGCGGTTTCAAAGACCAACTCTTTGGTGCTTCTCCGGGCAGAACAGCTCTCCGGTTCGCGCAGAATGTAGGCGACTGTACTTTTGGACAGTCCGCAACGGTCAGCTATCTGCTGGATTGTAACTGCTTTTTTTGCCATGATTCTCTCCGCAATATGTGTTGCAATATCAATGGGACCGGTGCGATTTGATAAAATAATTTAACCCCTTTTTAAAAGATTGTCAAGGGGTAGTGAGAAAAAATCAGAATTTTTTTGATGTTTTGGGAGGCAGCACAACCTGCTTGCCGTTGACGAGCAAGTGGATAGTCTGGTCGGTCGGATTGACGATCTCAGGAAATTTTGAAGCTTTCTTTGCCGCCTCACAAGCTTGGACGTAGAGTGCGATCTCGCCATTTGTGGCGTACCAGATATCCGGCTGGTTGGCGATGAGTTTGCAGATGTTTTCAATGATTTCCCAGCAGGGGGCGGGACTGGCAAATTCGTAACTGTGTCCCCAGATGTAGCAGACGCTCATTTTGCGGGGTTTGAATTTGAGATACCGTCTGCAGATACTCAGTCCTGATTTGTGGTGTCCGTTGGGAGACCATGCCAGCCAGTTGGTTGGCAGATCAAAGTCTTTTTTCCGCGTGCAGATCCTTGAGTAACGCAGATTGTGTTTTTTCAGAGCATTATAGATGCGGTCCGGATTTTCCTTTGTGGTATGGCATCCGTAGGGATAGGCGAATCCGGGAGGCTCTTCTCCCATAAGTTCGGCAATGGCTTTCTGGTTTTTGGCTATTTCTGACTCGAGGGCTGCATCGTTCTGTCTGGTCATCGTCTTGTGCATAAAGCCGTGGGAAGCGATCTCGTGGTTTTTGTAAAGTTCTTTCATTTCACTGATCTGGATGAAGCGATCCGGCTTTTTGACGGCTCTGCCCAGACTGACGTTGAAAGTTGCTTTGATGTTGTATTTATTGAAGATCCGGACAAGTTCGCGGTCTTCGATAACTCCGTCATCATAACTGAATGTGACGGCTTTCAATTTTCCGCCGGGATAGGTGAATTTCCAATCAGGAGTTGTATTTTTTTCCGCCGCGGCAGCTTCTGAATACCAGCAGACAAGGAGCAGCGGAGCAAGAAACAGGCTGAAAATAAACTTTCTCATGTTACGATGTCGTTTCTATAAAAATTTTGTTTAACAGCGGAAATCAGAAATATCATAAATCGGAATTGCTGATTTCCGCCTGACACAGTATATTATACTGCAAAATATATTTATCTGCAATTGATAAAAAATTCTTTTTATTGACGAAAAATTTGCCGCAGTCCGGACAGGGTGGCTCCAATGTGGATCAAATGCCGTTGAAACCCCGGTTTTTTACTGAAAAATCATCATCAATGATGAAAAAACAGATTTTAATTTCCTGTTTCAGTACGAAATATCAAATATTGAAAACCATTCCGTCGCGGGAGATGGTGACCTTGTACGGCAGCTTGCCGCACAGCTCGAACAAGAGTTTTTCGTTCTCCGGCTCCTGCCACTTATTCCCCACATGGACAAAGACTAACTCCTTGATGTTCACCTGTGAAAGCACCTCGAGAGCGTCTTCGATCTTATAGTGGACGAGTTCCGAGAAAACAATGTCGCATCCCTCGGCTGCTTTTGACGGAAAATCCCGGTAACGGTCATCACAGGAAACATCGCCGGTAAAAAGTACTTTTCTGCCATCCGCTTCAACGAGCAGACTGTGACTTCTGGTCAATCCGTCTTCCAGCGGAGGCAAATGGTTGGTCGGATAGGATGTCACCTTGATAAATCCATCATCGAAAACGCCGTTATCGCGGTAGCAGGCAAAGTTGATAGAGCTGAAATCCACCTTGTGGGCGTTGACCTTGAGCCAGCTTTTCAGCGGTTCGATGGCACTCGCTTCGGGGAGCTGGACTTCGAGTTTTATATCCTCATTTTTCCAGCGGTATTTGATAGCCTGCTCGATCAGCACCGGAAGAGAGCTGGTGTGATCGATGTGCATGTGGGTGACAAAAATTCCGTTGAGCATAGAGGCGCGCAACCCCTGTCTGACCAGAAAGGTATTGATACCCTCTCCAGCGTCGATGAGGTAATATCTGCCATTGATTTCCAGCAGGTTGCTGGTCTGGGTTCTGGTCATCGTGGGATCACCGTGACTGGTTCCGACTGTGGTGATTTTCATTTGGGGTCATCCTTATTTACTGTTTAAAACAATTGCTTTTATATCCTTGAAGTACATGATGCCTGTGGCGTCTTTCAGTCCGAGCTGGAGTATTATCTTTTTGGTTCCGGCAGGGATATCCACCTTGAAAGAGTACTCCTGCCAATCCCGTGTACCGAGCGGAACACGTGCGCCGTGGCGTTTATTTTTGGCTTTCATAAGGGTGGCGAAGCGGCTGCCTGTCCAGTGTTTGCGCGGCTCGATGCGCTGGACGTTATCCAGTTTGATCTTTGCGCTGAAGAGAATGGTTTCATTTTCAGGAACAGTTATCTGGATTCCAGCCAGTTTGTCGCTCACTTTAAGTGCTTTGCCATCCGGAAGAGAGACGAACTCCGCCGCTTTGCCGACACCGTATTTTTTACCTGCGCTGCCGGAGTAATTCTCTTGCCAGATCACCTTTCCGGAAACTGTGGAAGCAACGGCTTTTTTTACAGCTTTGACACTCCGTTTGGCGGGGATCGCTGTTTTGCCGAATTTGATCTCATAACAATTGGAGCCGTTGATGACCGGCAGAGAAAGCAGCTCTTTATTCTGACGGAACTTAACGGCTTTTCCGTTGTGCAGTACGCTCAAAACCCGGGTTGGGGATTTGATGGAGAGTCTTCCGGACTTTCCGGCGGAGGCGGTCAGTTCGAGCTTTGAGCTGCGCGGATCGAACTCTGCTTTGGTGATGTTTACATCCTCAAAGTCGGCGATGGAGATCATTCCGTATTCTCTCCAGAGCTTTATGCCCATCTGGTAGCTCATGCGCATGCCCGGCCAGTCGTTTTTCATTTTTCCGCTGCGGTTCAAAGTCTTTTCGTAAAGTCCGTTGACCGGAATACTCTGATCGGCGTAAATAAACATCGGCGGCAGGTATCCCGCGGTCATTATATCATTTTTGATGAAGAGCGGCAGTGCTTTGTCGTTGACGTAGCTCTTTATTTCGTTGAGCGCGTAAGTGTCGTAGAGATTTTTCAGTGTTCCCGGGAAACCCTGGGCAAAATCGAACATCTCGTTGGCGCAGCAGAAGTTGTGGCTGCGTGACGGCAGGCGCATCAGGTTCTGGCGGTCTTCGCTGAATCCGGTGCAGATCGCGGCTCCGTTCAGGTCGATGTTGGGCATGTTCTCTGCGATATAGTCGATATAGAACGCCCGCGCGATTGTGGGAATACCGCGTTTTGCCGCCCGGTAGAGGGCGTCGTTTTCGGTCGCCGTATCGCCGTTGAGTCTTGCCAGACGGGCGAAGCTGACGAAAGCGGCGTACTCTCCGTTGAGCATATCGATGAACGATCCCTGACCGAACTCGCGGCAGGTGGAGGCGTGGAAAGCGTAGTCATCGATCACAGTTTCGTAGCGCATGGCATAGCGGATGAAACTCCATGCTCCTTTGACAACTCCGGAGCGGCGGAACATATTCGCCTGAACATCTCCGATCCAGACGATCATGGTGCAGCCCTCGTTGGCGTCGCCGAAGATCACCCGCGAGCCGATTCCCGGAGCGTAATTGGTCGAGTTGCTGTGGTTGTGGTTGAAGAGGATCGGATAGATCAATCCTGAAAACGGCTCAAGGCGGTGGTGCAGCGCGCTCTTGTACTGGTAGAACTCAAGCGGCATATTGTAACGGCGGCGCAGGCGGTCGCAGAGCTTTTTCTGCACTTCAGGTGAGAGAAAATGGTAACCCTGGAAACTGGTGGAAAATCCATAGTTCCAGGTGTAGAAGCTCAAGGTGTCAACATTGGGATTGCGTTTTTCGCCCTCCGGCCATGCGAAAGTGAATTCTTCGCAGGGAACTCTGCCTCCGCGGCTCCAGCGCAGACCGTTTGCCACGAAGCTGTCGATAGACTTGTGCAGCTCTTCATCGGCTTTGACGTCGACCGGAACGAAATCAGTTTCCGGCGGCAGGGGCAGGGTGTACTGCACCGTGTCGGTTCCGGATTTGCCCAGCAGCGGACCATAGTCGGTGTTGCAGGCAAAATCGGTGAGGCTGTCAGGAGAGGTGACATAGCTCTTGCGTTTGAGCATAAATCCGGCAAGCGGCGGAATAAAAGAGTATTTTTTACCGGCGTTTTTCCACTTGCCGCTGACGTCCATATAGCGGAAACGGTTGGCGATGTTGATTTTGCCGCTCTTTTTATCCACCTGATAGATCTCGTCCAGACCGACGGGGTAGTTGAGGGCGAAGGGAAGCATTTTGCGTATCTGCGCAACTGCGGAGTCAGGAAGAGTATTATCCCATTTTTTAGCATCCACGGGCTTCACGCCGAAGGGCCAGCCGCAGGCGATGTAATTGAGGGATTTTCCCGCCGCGTACAAGTTGAGTGCGGCGATGAAGCTGCCGTTGCGGCGGATGCCGATTTTGCCGGGATTGTCGCTGAATACCAGCGCAAGCGGACGGGCGATTTCCCAGTTCTTGCGGAAGAGCAGTATCCACGGTTCGGAAAGTTCTCCGTCGCGCTTGAGATCGTAGAGATCCTCTGACTTGCGCAGGTCGATGATCTTTATTCCGGATGAGAGCGGAACGGCGGCAAACTGGACACTCTTTTCTTCGAGGGTGAGCGCAACCTGACCCTGTTCAAACTTGTGCAGAGTGAAGGGTGAGAGCAGAGAAAACCAGAGTTCCTGCGGAACGGCGTCATTTTCGATTTTGTAGTGTTTTCCTGTCCAGTCGGCGTGCATGACGGTAAGTTTGCTCTGCACATTTTTTACACCGGTTTTTTTAGCGATGTAGGGACGGCTTTTGAAACTGGAGTATTCACGCAGATTGGTCACTCTGACCGTCAGAGTATTTTCTCCGGTTTTGAGGATATTGCCCGGAATGGGATATTTGCGCGGAACCATCCAGTAAGAGGGATGATCTTTGGTGGTGGCTCCGATCTTCACGCCGTTGACAAAGGCCTCATCGGTGTCATCTATGCCCTGATCGACGTGGAAATAGAGCTGCTCCTTTTCCCATCCGGCAGGAACGTGGAACGTTGTTGAGTACTCGACTGTTCCAAGCCCCTGCCACGGTTCGACCGGATCGGTGTTGCCGGGAGTTGAGCGGCTGAATCTCACCTTTCCGGCAAGCACTTTGTGTTTCCAGACTGCAGGAGTGATACGGCTGGCTCCGAATCGGGTGAAGCGGTAAGTTTGTCCGGAGTTGTTGACGGCAAGATCGCGTCCGATATCTCCGATGAGCAGACCTTCGCTTATCAGCCAGCCGAAGCGGCCGATATTTTTCTCTGACATACCGATATTCCAGCCGGAGGCGTCAGCGTTTTTGCCGAGGATGGAGCGGACAAGCGAAACTCTCTTGTGTTCACGCTCAAGTTTAATGTTTTTTTCGCGCACATCAAGTGCGGCAAGGGCGTCAGGACGTCCGGCGCAGACTGCGCGCAGAAACGTGGTGTCGTAGAACACAGAGCCGGGTTTCTGGACGTGAGTTCCGAGTCCCGGAACAAACTGGATGATGTTTTTATTGGCGGCGGCAGCGACTTTACCGCCGGAATATTTGAGCAGGGCTTTGCCGCGGGCAAGGGTGGTGTCGAAGTAGATACCGTAATCGGCATCCAGAAGCGGTTCGTTTCCGAATGTCGGGTGATCTGCGGCTTTGACCAGCGTCTGGCGGTCGGCAAGTCCGGAAACTTTGATCTCTCTGGCGGAGATGGGGGCTATCTCATCGAGTGAACGGTTGACGACAGG
>JAZQTR010000160.1:0-10559 GCA_045630865.1 Victivallaceae bacterium | reverse complement strand
AGGAGGCTCTCGACCGCCTGATGGAAGGCAAGACCACCGTCATTATCGCCCACCGCCTCTCCACTGTCCGCAACGCCGACCAGATCATCGTTCTCGACCGCGGCAGAGTTGCCCAGAAGGGAACTCACGATGAACTCATGGAACAGTCCGGCATCTACCGCGAACTCTATCAAACCCAGCGCAAGATGGCGACCAAGTAACGGAAGAGAGGGAAAAAATGGCACAAGTGGAAAAACTCAACTTCCAGAAACAGCTCAAGGTGTTCCGCCGCGTCGGAGTCACCATCATCATACTGCTCTGCGGACTCTTCGGAGTGGTACTTTTCGGTTCGATGGATGATGAAGTCACCGGAATCGGTTCCGTTGCCGGTATCCGTGAATACGATCTCAAAGTTCTGGTCAACGCCCAGAGCGTCAAGATACTCCGTCACGAAGGCGAAGAGGTCGGGCGGGGAGAACCCCTCATGCAGCTCGATGACCGCAATCAGCGCGATGCCATCGCCCTGCTCCGCCACGAAGTTAAAGCCCTCGAGACCGAAGTATCCGCCAAGGAGAAAGCTCTCGTTCTGCTCAAGCGTGACCCACTGCCCGATTACTACCGCAACACCGAGCTTGAACTTGCCGCAGCAAGAGAGCGGCTCAAACTCTCTGAAAAGGAGTTTGAAGTATATTCCGATCTCTACAAGCGCAAAACCGTGACCAGAAAAGAGTTTCTGCAGGTTGAGCTGAGTCTGCTCTCAAACCGCATGAGTGTCCAGCGTCTTGAGCGCGACCTGAAAAAACTTGAAGAAGGTATGGCTGAACAGATCATCGACCGTGCAACTGATGAGTTAAAGCTGCTCCAGCAGCGGCTTACCGCCAAAAAAGATGAACTTCAGATGGCTGTCCGCCACCTCGAAGATTACATCATCCGGGCACCTGACGCCGGAATTGTCACCGAGATCCCGCCGCGTCCGGGCAACTACTACACCAAAGGCGATGTGGCAGCGAAGTTCGCGGCACACAAAAACAAAAAGGTCATCGGACTCATCCACGAGAGCCAGATCTACAAGGTAGAACCCAAACAGCCGGTGAGAATTGAAGCCAAGCAGTACAACTATCTTGACTACGGATATTTTTCCGGAAAAGTTGACGTGATTTACCAGCTTCCCGTTGAGATAAAAGGAATGAACTATTATCCGGTCAAGATCCTGCTCACTGATGAAAAGATGCCGCTGCGTTTCGGCTCCGGCTGCGAAGTCACCATCATCACCGGCCGTGAACGTATCATCGCCGTTCTGCTCGGTATCCGCAGCAAAGACTACCTTGCCCGCCGCGGACTGGTTAAAAGCAAGCTGAAGAAGAAGCCGGTTCCGTTTGAAGCGGTAATTTCTGCTCCGGAGATGCAATGAGTGAGCATCCTCCTCTGATGGAGTCAGGTGCATCCTGCGGATTTCCCTCTCCTGCGGAACAGTACGCCAACACTCCGCTCGACCTCAACGAGCTTCTGGTGAAGAATCCGGAAGCTACGTTTTTTGTCCGTGCCGACGGCGACTCAATGATCAATGCCGGAATCAGAAGCGGAGATATTCTGGTCGTTGACCGCTCAAAAACTCCGGTTCAGGATAGTATCATCATCGCCTGCATCAACAGTGAATTCACCGTAAAATATCTCCACCGCGACGAAGACGGCATCATCCTCAAGAGCGGCAATCCGGAGTACCCGGATATCGTATTGTTTGACGGCTCTGAACTGCGGGTTTTCGGAGTGGTCACCAGCTGCATACATCAGTTTTGATCATACCGGGATGAAAAAGAAGTGACTGGACTTATCGACGGCAACAATTTTTTTGTTTCGTGTGAACGGGTGTTTGATCCGTCACTTGAGGGGAAGCCGGTCGCGGTACTTTCCAACAACGACGGCTGCTGTATAAGCCGCTCAAACGAGTTCAAGGCTCTCGGTATAGATATGGGAACGCCGTACTTCAAACTGCGTCCTCTCATCTCACAGTACAAACTTATCCTGCGCTCAAGCAACTACGAGCTTTACAGCGATATATCACGCAGGATCATCTGTCTGCTCAACCGTTTTGCTCCGGATGTTGAACAGTATTCAATAGACGAAGCATTCATTCATCTTGAACTGCCGGGAAAAAATCCTGATTATTTCAAGTATGGTTCAGACCTGCGCCGCACCATCCTTCAATGGGTCGGTATTCCCTGCGGAGTTGGATTTGCCCAGACAAGGACACTGGCAAAAATAGCCAATCATATCGGCAAAAAGAGTCCGTCAGGTGTTTTTGTTATGCCTGAAGACCTCAAGAGCATTCTGAGCAACGTTCCTGTAGGCGACATCTGGGGCATAGGCAGAAGGCTCGAACCGCAGCTGGTCAGGCTCGGAATACGCAACGCCTGGCAGCTCTCACAGCAGGATACCGGTGAGATGAGCAGAAAATTTTCCAGTCTACTGGCAAGAACCATCCTTGAATTACGCGGAATTTCCGCTCTCGAAGAGCGTGATCCGGAAGAACTGTCGCAAAGTATCACCTGCTCACGCTGTTTCGGCTCTCCCGTAACGGAGTTTGACGATCTCGCTGAATCCGTTGCTGCCTACACAGCGACCGCCGCCGAAAAACTGCGCAGGGAAAACCAGACCGCGCAGGGAATAACCGTGTATTTCGTTATGTATCCGGAATACTCTCCGCTTCCGATGCCCGGTGCAGTAAGTCAGTTTTCCATCACTTTCGATTATCCGTCTGACGACACGGCGGAAATAATGGGATCCGTCAGAAAAAAACTCAAGTCCATCTACTCTCCCGGCAGAAGATACAAAAAAAGCGGCGTCATGTTCTTCGGACTGGAATCAAAAAACAACCGCCAGCAGGATCTGTTCTCACCCGCAAAACGGGAACAGAATTCCGAACTCTACAAGGCGATAGATCAAATCAACGCCAAATTCGGCAAAGGAACCCTGTTCTCTCTCGGAGAAGGCATTTCAAAACCGTGGAAAATGAAACGCGATCTTCTCTCCAGACAGTACACCACCAACTGGGAACATCTCCTGAAAGTAAAATAGTCAGCCCGCAACAGAAATTATCGATCACCGGAAAATGATTTACGGAAAACAGAGACGTACCGGTATTGAAAAAAAGTGTTTGCAGAGCTATATTTTTACCATTGTCTTAAATCAACTGTGAGGTTTATCATGTTTTTATTCAAAAAGCTGCTGATTATTTTTGCTGTTTCCTCAACTTTCCTGCTCTTCGCTGAAATTGCCCCGTGGGACGGTGAGCCTTTCGACTGGAACACGGTTGCCGAGCTGTATCCCGGAATCCGTCACAAATCTTATTCCGCCGCTGTACCGCGCCCCAACAAGATAAATATTGTCCGTATCGATCTCAAGACTCCCGGTTTAAAATTTGCCGTCACTCCGCGAGACAAAGACCACGGCAAGCCGATGCCGGATTATTCCAAACTCAACATTGCCACCAAAAGAGAACTCACCCGGGACTTTATGCTCAAACACCGTAAAGCCGGACGCAACATGATCCTTGCCGCCAACACTGCCCCCTGGTCCCCATGGCGTTCCCCCTGGACACACACCTACGCCGCAAATATGGGAATTCTCATCTCCGACGGTGTGCAGGTTGACTGTATCAACAAAACCAACCACCGTCCGGTATTTTATGAAACCAAAGACGGTGTTTACGGAATGAAGATCTTCAAGCCGGGCGAGGATTACTCCCATCTCAAGAACGCCGTTTCCGGCTTCTTCTTCGACCTTGCCGACGGTGCAGTCATCGAGCGTCAGCATCGTCTTATGCCCTGCTGCAGTTTCGGTCTCGACAAAGAGTGTCGTTATCTCTACATCATCATCGTTGACGGACGCCAGAAAGGATACAGCGAGGGTGCAACTGCGATCGAAATGGGTAAATTCCTGAAGAAACTCGGTGCCCATAACGGTATATATATGGATGGCGGCGGCTCCGCAACCCTCACCGTCTGGGATCCGGAAGGAAAGTTTACCGGATTCAAAAAGCCGCACGAAAGCGGAACCCACACTCTCAACCATCAGCCGTTCTCCTCGGAGCGCAAGGTCGGATGCAACGTCGGTTTCTATTACAATAAATAATGCAGAACGATTCTCCCAAAGAACCCGTCTGGAGCGTTTCAGACGTCAACCGCGCCATGCGTGAAATGGTGGAAAACGGTTTCCGCAGCTTCTGGGTAACCGGAGAAGTGGGTTCCCTGCTGCTCCACCGCTCCGGACACGCCTATTTCACCCTTAAAGATGACAAATCACAGCTCCGCGCATGCTGGTTCGGCGGAGTAAACGAAATGCGCCGCCTCAACGTCGCCAACGGAACCCGGATCGAAACCAGAGGCAATTTGAGCGTTTACGAAACCCGCGGAGAGTACCAGTTCAACTGCCGCGAGGTGCGTATCGCCGGTGTCGGAGATCTTCACCGCAAATTTGAAGAGCTTGCCAAGCGTCTTGCCGCCGAAGGATTGTTTGCCCCTGAACGCAAAAAGCCGATACCGCGTATGCCGGAGTGTATCGGAGTGGTGACAAGCTCCAACGGCGCGGCTGTCAGGGATTTTCTCAATATCGTCAACCGCAGATTTTCCGGTCTGCACATAAAAATATACCCCTGTCAGGTGCAGGGAGCCGGAGCCGCTGAAACCATCGCCCGCGGTGTCGAATTCTTCAACAGAGCCGCAAACGTCGATGTCATCGTCGTCACCCGCGGCGGAGGCAGCATGGAGGATCTCTGGTGTTTCAACGAAGAACGGGTGGCAAGAGCTGTTGCAGCAAGCCGGATTCCGGTGATAAGTGCTGTCGGACACGAAATCGACACCACAATCTGCGATTTTGCCGCCGATTTGAGAGTTCCCACCCCCAGCGCAGCGGCGGAACTGGTGACTTCAGACAGAATGGAAACCGAAAAGCAGCTCGAACACCTGGAGAATGCAGTAAAACGCTCCATCGCTCTTGCCGTGAGCAGCCGGAAAGCTTACCTCGGAGAACTCATCCGCCGCTTCAGAGAGCCGGAACGCAGAATATCCAACCTGAAACAGCAGCTTGATGAATTGGATATCCGCTCATCCCGCTCAATCACCTCTTTTCTGCACAACAATCTGCTGAAACTGGAAAAAACCTCCGCCAAACTCGAAGCCATCAATCCGGCAAAGATGCTCAACAACGGTTATGTATTCGTATCCGATACCGCTACAGGAATGCCGGTTAAAAGCAGCAGACAGAAACCGGGAACCCGCCTGACCCTGACCTTTGCAGACGGTCAGCTGCAGGTAACAACAGAAAATAAAAAACAAGACAACAATATAATTCAAGGAGAATTGTTCTGATGATCAGAGAATATGAAATCATTGACTGCCACATCCATCCGGGATATTCCAACTCTTTCAATGCGGTCAAAGATGAAGAGATGTTTATTGACGATCTCCGCAGATCCGGCATAGACCGTGTTTGCGGCAGTGTGATAAAAAGACCTGCCTTCGATTCCGACTGGAACGATATCGAATACTGCAACGGAAAGGCGATGGAGTTTGCCAAACGCTATCCTGACTTTTATTTTCCCGGCATACATCTGCATGGATCATACGTCGAAGAATCCTGCCGCGAAGTTGAAAAACGTCATGCCGAAGGTGTCCGCTGGGTCGGAGAGCTGGTCAATTACGCCATGCGCACCGGAAGATACAGTTCACGCGGGATGATGCAGATTTTTGAAGTCTGCCGTGATTACAATATGACCATCAATCTCCATAATGACGGAAACATCAGTGAAATCGAACCGATCCTCAAAGCTTTCCCGACACTCAATATCGTGGTCGCCCATCCGCACGACCTTGCAGATGCCAGAAGTCGTCTTGAGTACATTTCACACTTTCCCAACGCCTTTATGGATGTTTCCGGAAACGGACTTCAGCGTTACGGTCTGCTCCGCTGGGCAATCGACTGCTGCGGCAAAGAGAAAATCCTTTTCGGCACAGACTACCCCATCAACAGCCCCGGAATGTATGTTCAGGGTGTGCTGTACGAGCGTCTGACCGAAGATGAAAGGCGCGCGGTATTTTCCGGCAACTTCAGACGCCTTACCGGAATAACAGACTGACTGTCGCCGCTCTGAAACAGACATTTGCAACAGCCTCATCCGGCACATCCGGGATACTACAGTTTTCCTTATTTTCAGTTTTATCTATCATTCATGCGTTTTTTTTCAAAACGCGCAGTTTGATTTTTAACTGTTTGAAAAGTATATTATTGCGATGCCATTTTAAACAAACAAAAAACAATGTAATAAGGAGGATTTAATGTCCTGGATAGATTGGTTGATCGTTATTCTGCCGGTGTCGCTGGTTATGTACATGGGTTGGAAAGCCGGACGCTACGTCCGCGGAGTTTCTGACTTTCTCGTCGCCGGACGCATCTGCGGCCGCTACGTCATCTCTGTTGCCGATGTGGCGAACGGACTGGCTGTTATCACACTGGTTTCCTACACCGAACTGCACTACAAGACCGGATTCGCCATCAGCTTCTGGAACAACATCATTCTTCCGCTGACAATGATGTTCGCTCTGGTCGGTTACTGCACCTATCGTTTCCGCGAAACCCGCGCCATGTCGCTCGGCCAGTTTCTTGAGATGCGCTACTGCAAAAGTCTGCGTATTTTTGCCTCGGCATTGCGTACGAGCAGTGAGATGCTTGCCAACATGATCTGTCCGGCTATCGCTGCGCGCTTCTTCATTTACATGCTCGGAATTCCTCACCGCATTGAAATTTTCGGTGTTCAGGTTTCAACTTTCGGACTCATCATCCTGCTGGTTCTCTCTCTCGCCATCAGCATTATCTGGATGGGAGGTACTCTCGCTCTGGTCATCACCGATACCATTCAGGGACTCATCTGCTACCCCGCGCTGGTGGTGTTCGTCATCTTCGTCCTCACCGAGTTCTCATGGAGCGATCAGATTGCTCCCGTTATGATGGACCGCATCAAAGGCGAAAGTTTCCTCAACCCTTACGATGTTCAGGGACTGCGTGACTTCAACATGTTTGCGCTTGTAGTCACCGTCACCTCAAGCATCATCAACCGCGCCAACTGGCTCGGTGCCGGAAACAGCTCCGCCGCCCGTAACCCGCATGAACAGAAAATGGCCGGTATTCTCGGAACCTGGAGAACCGGTTTTTCTGCCATCTTCTATCTGCTGATGGCCTGCATGGTCATCACCCTGCTCAACCACGTCGATTTCTCCGGCAAAGCTGACAAGATCCGTACCACCGCCACTGCCCGCGTCGCCGACGAGATCATCCTTGACACCGAGCTGCGTGACCGTCTTGCAGTCGCCGCGCAGAAAATCGAACCCCACAACCACATCATCGGCAAAGATCAGCCCTTGAGCCAGAAAAACAACCTCGACACCCCCTACCTCAATTCAGCACTTAAAGAGTTGAGAGCAGGAAAAGTCGAAAAGGCTACCAAAGGACTCGATGGCGAAGCCAAAGTTCAGGCGGAAAAAGATGCCATTGCTGAAGCCAACGCAAAGTTTCAGGAGTTCAGAACGCTCTTCCATCAGATGCAGCTTGCCATCTCCACCAGAGAGCTCTTCCCCTCCGGATTGCTCGGTCTCTTTGTCCTGCTGCTGGTGGTCATGATGATCTCCACCGACGACAGCCGTATCTTCAGCTCAACCATCACTCTCACACAGGACGTGGTGATGCCGTTTGTCAAAAAACAGCTCACCCCCAAACAGCACATCAACACCGTGCGTGCCGTCGCACTATTTGTCGGAACCTTCTTCTTCTTCGGCAGCTTCCTCATGTCACAGCTCGACTATATCGACCTGTTCATGACCATCACCACCAGCATCTGGATGGGCGGTGCCGGTCCCATCATGATCGGCGGACTCTACAGCCGCCGCGGAACCTCCGCCGGAGCATTCGCTTCACTCGGAACCGGTATGTTCATCACTGTCGGCGGTATCTTTGTCCAGCGCAACTGGGCGGGAACGGTCTACCCCTGGCTTCAGGATATGGGTTGGGCTGAACCGATCGGCAAGTTCCTCCATGTGGTATCATCGCCCTTCAATCCGTGGATCGTGTGGACAATGGATCCGATCAAGTTCCCGATCAACTCCAAAGAGATCTTCTTTATCGCAATGCTTTTCAGTGTTGCCGCATACTGCGTTGTTTCTCTGCTCACCTGCCGCAAGCCCTTCAACCTCGACAAGATGCTTCACCGCGGCGAGTATGCTGATGAGAACTCCATCAAACCGCCTGCCGTCAAACGCAATATTTTCGTCCGTCTCATCGGAATCACTCCGGAGTACACCAGAGGCGACAAAATTATCGCTTACAGCGTTTTCACTTACACCTTTATCTACCGCTTTATCTTCACCTTTATCGCAGTAGCAATCTGGAACGCTTTCAGCCCGTGGAAACCTGCCTGGTGGGATAAATACTTCCTGATCACCAGTCTGATCGTTCCGGGAATCGTCGCAGCAATCAGCAGCGTCTGGTTCCTCATCGGCGGCATCATCGACCTGCGCCGTCTCTTCATCGACCTCGGTAAACGCGGAGATATCGACGAGTCCGACAACGGTCAGGTCAGAAAGTAAATCTGGAAACAGATTATCAGAAAAGCGGTTTTTCTTTGGAAGAACCGCTTTTTTACTGCCGTGATACGGCTGTTTTTTCAGGATGTTTTCCTTGCAAAAAGAGCAGGCAGGTGATATATTATATCAATTTGGTTAAATTACTTTATTTTTTTGAATACAGGAAGGTACTTTTATGGCAACGCGTGAAGACATCAAGAAAGTTCTGATCATCGGTTCCGGACCGATCATTATCGGCCAGGCCTGCGAGTTCGACTACTCCGGCACCCAGGCTTGCAAAGCCCTGCGTGAGAGCGGATACACCGTCGTCCTCGCCAACAGCAACCCGGCAACCATCATGACCGACCCCGACATGGCCGATGCCACCTACATCGAGCCGCTCACCGTGGACAGTGTCGAACGCATCATCGCCAAAGAGCGTCCCGATGCCCTGCTCCCCAACCTCGGCGGACAGACTGCACTCAACCTTGCAATCTCATTGCAGGAAGCCGGTATCCTCGAGAAATACTCCGTTGCAGTCATCGGTGTCGACCTCGACGCCATCAAACGCGGCGAAGACCGTATCGAATTCAAAGCTACTATGGAAAGACTGGGCGTTCCGATGGCTAAATCCGAGCCCAGCTATTCGGTCGAAGAGGCTGAAAAGATCGCTTCTGAACTGGGATATCCTGTCGTTCTCCGTCCTGCCTACACCATGGGCGGAACCGGCGGCGGAATCGTCTACAACGTCGAAGAGCTGCGCGAGGTCGTTTCACGCGGACTTGCCGCCAGTCTCATCGGTCAGGTTCTGGTCGAAGAGTGCGCCCTTGGATGGGAAGAGCTCGAGCTTGAAGTCGTCCGCGACGCCAAGGGTCAGAAAATCACCGTCTGCTTCATCGAAAACGTCGACCCCATGGGTATCCACACCGGTGACAGCTTCTGCGTCGCCCCCATGCTGACCGTTCCTGTCGAAGTCCAGAACCAGCTTCAGGACTACGCCTACCGCATCGTCGATGCCATCGGCGTCACCGGCGGAACCAACGTTCAGTTCGCCCACAACCGTGAAGATGGACGTATCATCGTTATCGAAATCAACCCCCGCACCAGCCGTTCCAGCGCGCTTGCCAGTAAGGCCACCGGATTCCCGATCGCCCGTATTTCCACCAAGCTTGCCGCCGGAATGACTCTGGATGAGATCCCCTACTGGAAGGGCGGCAGCCTTGCCGACTATGTTCCCACCGGCGATTACGTCGTCGCCAAGTTCGCCCGCTGGGCTTTCGAAAAGTTCCCGCAGGCCAAAGATCAGCTCGGAACCCAGATGAAAGCCGTCGGTGAAGTCATGAGCATCGGTGCGGACTTCAAAGAGGCGTTCCAGAAAGCCATCCGCAGTCTTGAGATCGGCCGCAGCGGCCCGGGTCTTGACAAAAAGATCGAAAAGCTCTCTCTCGATGAGCTGAAACCGCTCGCCGCCAAGGCCTCCAGCACCCGCTTCTTCTACCTCTACGAGGCTTTCAAAAAGGGACTTACTGTCGAAGAGGCACGCAAGCTCACCAAGATCACTGAATTCTTCCTTGCTGAGATCAAATTCCTCGCTGATTTCGAAATCCGCCTGGCCGCATTCAACTGGATGAACCTGCCCGATGAAATGCTGCTCGATGCCAAGAAATACGGCTTCAGCGACAAATACCTCGCAAAACTCTTCAACGTTCCGGAGCGCAATATCCGTGAAAAACGCGAAGAGCTTAACTGCATTGCAACCTTCTGCAGAGTTCCTGTAAGCGGAGTTGACAACGCTGACTACTACTACTCGACCTACTCCGGACGTCCCGATGAAGTTCCGGTTTCCGCCAACCGCAAGATCATGGTTCTCGGCGGCGGTCCCAACCGTATCGGACAGGGTATCGAGTTCGACTACACCTGCGTCCACGCTGCCCTCAGCCTGCGCAAGTCCGGATACGAGTCAGTTCTCAT
>JAZQTR010000159.1:0-23153 GCA_045630865.1 Victivallaceae bacterium | reverse complement strand
ACCCGGGCACTGCCGAAACGGTCGAGCAAAAGTCCTGTCAGGGGCTGCATAACGGCATAAGCGTACATGAAGATCATCCCCAAAGCAGCGACACCGGAGGCATCGCAGTTGTAAAGCTGCTGTAAGCGGTCAAAGACCGCTCCCGGAACGGCGACCCGCTGGATATTAGCGAAAAAATACAACACGGTCCCGCTTGCCAGAAGCGTAATGAAATGTACGCGTAACGGAGTAAGAAAACGGCTCATTTCAGCGTCAGAACGACCTTTCCTGTATTCTGCTGGGCGGCGAGGATCTCATGTGCTTTGGCGGCATTTTCAAAAGGGAATACCGCATGGATGACCGGACGGATTTTCCCGGAAGAAACTTCAGACCATACCGTTTCGGTCAACTGTTTTAAGATATCGCTTTTTTCAGCATCGCTCCGGCTCCGCAAGGTACTTCCCATCAGACGGATATGTTTTTTGAGGAGTACCCGGAGCGGAATTTCGGCACTCTCTCCGCCAAGCGTGGAAACCAGAATCCAGCGGCCGCCGGGATTGACGGCATGGAGGCATTTGCCGAGAAGTTCTCCCCCGGCACAGTCAAGAGCCACATCGACGGGGTGTTTCAGCAGAACTTCGTCCACGGCTTCACATTTGCGGTTGATGACCACATCGGCTCCGATTTTTCTGACCGCCTCCGCTTTTTCGGACGAACCGACCGTAGTTACAACTTTGGCTCCGGCAAGTTTTCCCAACTGGATGGCGGCGATACCGAGTCCGCTTGCACCCGCCTGAACAAAAAGCGTTTCTCCTTTTTTCAATTCCCCGAGACGGAACAAATTGAGCATGGCGGTGGTGTAAACTTCGGGCAATGCGGCGGCTTCGGCAAAGGAAACGTTGTCCGGAATGGGCATGACCATACCTTCGGGAACGAGAACCTTTTCCGCATAACCGCCTCCGCCCAACAGAGCGCAGACTTTGTCACCCGCTTTCCAACGGCTGTTTTCATTGGCGGCAGAAATCACACCGGAACACTCCAGTCCCGGCCACTCCGGCCAGCCGGGCGGCGGCGGATATTTTCCGGCGACTTGCAGGAGATCGGCACGGTTCAGGGCGGCGGCATGGATGTCGATGATGACGTAACCGGGTTTCAAAACGGGTTCAGGAATATCCCGCAGAACAAGTTTGTTTTCTTCGATAAGCATTGCTTTCATGGGAGTACCTCAATAATTTTTCCAATCAAATACCACGCCGAGCAATTCCGGGTCACGGGCAAAAAGCCGGTCATAGATACCGGGAGCCTCTGCCGGATCGGCAGTCATGGTATGGAGTTGTTTGCTTGAGAGACGTCCCGCCGCCATAAAACGGAGCAGAATCGCCATATCTTCGGGCATCGTCCAGACTCCGGGGCGGCGGTCATGGAGCGGGCGGGCCATATTATGTGCGCCGATGATGTTGATGCCCGGACGGTGGACGAGGTTGTAAAAATCAATATTTTCAGTGGCAGTCCGGGAACATCCCACGAGAGCAAAACGGCCGAAAGGTGCGGTCAGTTTCAACCCTTGAACAACGGCTTGCGGATTGCCGGTAACTTCAATTACGGAGTCCGCGCCTTTGCCGTTGGTGAGGGCTTTGATTTTGCTTTCAAGTTCGGGATCCGCGGGAGAAAAAGCAGCATCGGCACCGGATGCAAGAGCGATATTGCGCCGTTTTTCATTAAAATCAAGAGCGATCACCGGGAAACAACCTGAAAGACGGGCGGTTTGAATGGCGAATTGCCCCAGTAAGCCCAGTCCCATGACCATAAGGGATTCGCCGAATTCCGGACGGCAGCGGCGCACCCCCTGAAATCCCATACAGCCGACTACACAATAGACGGCCTCTTCTGCGGGAAGAGCGTCATATTCGATTTTGACCACATCACGGGAGAGCATTTTCTGATAATTGCGGTGACAACTGTGATAACAGAGACAACGGTCGCCAACGGCAACATTGGTCACATTTTTGCCCACAGCAAGTACGGCAGCCACAGCGCTGTAACCGAGCGTAACAGGAAAATGTATCGGATGCCAGTTATTGTTGCCATTTAGGTTGGCAAATTCCGTTCCGGGGGAGATGAGCGTGCAAATGGTTTTAAGCAAAACTTCATCGGCTGAAAGTTTTTCATCAAGTTCGGTTTCGACAAGTTCGGCTTTCCCGCGGCTGACAAATTGAATGGTTCTGGTTTTCATGATTTCTCCTTTATGAGAGTGGATGCCGGCGGTCTTTCAAAGGAAGAGCCGCAGGCATGTGATTGATTGCAGATTGATAAATGCCAATAATCATTTCCAGAGAATGGATGGCAGAATCTATTCCGGCAAGGGGTTCTTGCTTGTTCTTGATGGCTTGCAGGAGATCCCATGCCGCACGGCGGTTATTTTCAGCAAAGTAAACCTGATAGAAAAAGTCGGGGTTGATCTGCCACACCTCCGGGTCAATGGGAGCGGCTCCCGGAATTTCTTCCGGTTCGGGAAGCTGGATGGTTTCATATTGGTTATGATCTTCCACGGGAACAGGGAAGTTCCGGCAGAGACGCAGGGAGCGGTCGTTGGTATAGCGGATGGTCAAAATCCCTTCCGTTCCGCAAACCGTAATTCCCATACGGGGATCAGCAACGGCGGGAACCAGTCCACGGCGGCTTTCAAAAATACCGTTTATGCCGTTGGCAAAACGGAAGTGGGCAAAAATATCATCTCCGGCACAAGGGCCGAGGGGTTCGGTCGTTTCGATGGAATCATGATTGGTAATGGGTCTGTTCTGCACACGGACATCGGCATAAACCATTTCCGGCAGACCGAATATCCAGCAGGCGGCATCAAAGAGGTGCGTCCCGAGAACGAGCATATCTTCCCCGCCGCCCCGGGTATCTTCTTTTCCCCGCATGTAACAGGTCAACACTCTGCCGATCTCACCGGCAGAAATCATCTGTTTCATTTTCTGAAAAGTCGGAGCAAAACGAGCCAGATGTGCCATTTGCACTTTGCAATCCGTTTGCCGGGACAACTCCGCCAGTTCGTAAGCGTGCGGCAAATCATCGGCAAGCGGCTTTTCGCACAGAACATGACAATGATGGTTCAGAGCATATTTGATTTCGGTATAATGTTCATGCGGCAAACGGGAACAAAGAATAACGATATCGGGCTTTTCGGTTTCCATCATCTCTTCATAGGAGGCATAAAGTTTTTTTGCTCCGCAGAGGTGAAAATTATCCTTTGCTTCCGGATTGGCGTCGGCGAGAGCGGCAATATCCACGCCCGGCAATCCGGTAAAGGCATAGTGGGTATAATGACCGCCCCGGCGGTCGCCGCCGGTCTGCCGGTTGATACAAACTTTCAACATAATTGTTCTCCTCGGTTTATATGGGCTTTTACCGTGATTTCTGCTGATTTTTTACATAAAACACTTTCTGATACAGAAAACTCCTGCCGCAGAAGTTCCGCCTGTTCCGCAAGTGTCAAATTTACAGACAACCCCTTGATGAAACTGTCGTAAGATAAAACCATCTTTCTGCTCAATTCCAGAAACGGAATGATTTCATCTTTTTCCAAAATCCCGCAAGTTCCATGGTAAGCATGACCCAAATAGATTTTTTGTATCTTGTTTTGAGTATATAAAGTTCTTATTTTTTCAATAGTTGCCAGAAGTTTTCCGGCATTTTCATAGAGGGCGACCCCTGCAAAGCGGCTTCCGCTGCCCTCAATGGCATCTCCGGAAAATAAAATACCCTCACTCAACTCCAGAAACGACACACTGTCTCCGGTATGTCCCGGAGTATGAAGTATCTGCAACTGGTAATCTCCGCCGTCAATTATATAATTTTCCGACAGATTGCTGCAATTCAAAATCCCGGCATGGCTGTTTACTCTGATCAACTCATTCATCCCGGTATGATCTGCATGATCATGAGTATTTACCACAAGATCGATATCCTCTATTTTCAAATGCAACTCTGCCAGAGAATTTTTCAAGAACGGCGAAAAGGCTTCTTCAACCGCACTGTCAACCAGAATATTTTTTTTACCGGCAAACAGCAGCATTCCGCACCATGACGAACCCCACGGGTATTTCAAGTAATAATGCTTGACCATAATCGACTCCTTCTGGGGCGGTTTTATATTTTGTGCGGTTATTTTTTTGTTTTTTTCAGATAGTCGTCCATGCGTTGATTGGTTCCCCAGTCAAAATCACGGGGAGTACGGCTGATTTCCAGCTTGAGACCATCATAGAGGGGCATCATATCTTCCTGTTTCAGACCGGTGACAGCAAGAACTTTACTGTTGTCGACCTCCCTGTCAAACAAACGGGCGTATTCCAACTGCCAGCGGCAACGTAAATCGTAAGGATAGGGATTGAGAATATCAAGATAATCCTCTTTGTCGATCCAGACGGCATTCAGATTGCAGATATCTTTGTAGTAATCAGCGATTTCGCCCCATGTGCGGCATTCGGCACTGTTGAGGTTGAAAGCCTCTCCCATCGCTCCGTCACGGAAAAGTAATTCGCCAATCATCCGGGCGACATCTTTACCCCAACTCAAAGTAGCGGGTTTGTCTTTAGCCTGAACAGGCACGGTAACATCTTTTCCCGCAAAGGCACGGCCGACTGTATCACGGGCTTCGAGTGTAACGAGTTGGTAACGCATAAAACTGTATGTTGTGGCGGGGCGGATGATAGTCCAGTTCTTTTTCCCGCTGGCAGTCAGAATATTTTCACCTCTTGCCTTATAGATGCAGTAATCATCGGAATTGATCAGCAGCGGATCTTTGCATGAATCAAGCAAACGGGGGGAAGTTTCTTTTACAGGACGTTCCAGATTGTCATAAATGCGTCCGGACGAGGTAAAAACATACTGTCCGGTACTGTTGAGCGACTGGGGCAGATAATACGTTATTTCCGCAGAATTGTAAGTCAGAAAATCCACAATGGCATCATAGTTATTTGCCAGCAATTCATTACGCAAAACCCAATCTTTGGCATTGCCTTTGATCCATTTGAGGTTGGGATTTTCACTTTTCTGTTCATCCAGAGCGACGGCATCCACCTTGTAATCTTTTTCAAGAAGGTAAGGAACAAGATAACGCCCCATGGCTCCGCTTGCACCCAGAACGAGAACTTTTTTCTGTTTCATGGTAAACTCCTTGTTTTCATTGTCTGCATAGAATATACAGGCAGAAAAAAGAATTTCCACTGTTTTTTCCGGAGAATTTTGTAAAAGTTTATGAAAATATAACTTGTTTTCAGAAAAACTGCAATTATATTGTAAATGAATCAAAATGGAATATGGTATTTTTATGAAAATTCAGGAAATCGCCGCTCTTGCCGGAGTTTCGACGGCAACGGTATCACGGGTATTCAGCCGTCACCCGAATATCCGCAGTGAAGTGCGTGAACATGTGCTTGCTGTGGCAAAACAGTACGGTTACCGCCCCCGTTCATCGGGGAAGCAGAAAAATATCGTTATCATCGTTCCTTACGAACAAATCTATCCGGCGGCTGAATTTGTGGATATGGTGACTTCTGAATTGATCCGGGGACTGGCACAGTGCGGCTACCGTATCGAACTTCTCCCTCTGGATAATCTGGAACGGCTTGAAGAGATCGCTTTCTGCGGAGCGATCGGTATCGGCATCGATGTTCCGGAAAAATGGGATGAACGTTTTGCCCTGCCGCTGGTCATCATCGACAAGATCCCGTCAAAGAAAATTCCCGGTATCACTTTTATCCATTCCGATGAAAAACAGGGTATGGATATTGCCATTGCTCATCTCGCAGAGCGCGGCTGCCGCAAGGCGGGAGCAGTCATTCACGGCATTTCCGGTTGCGGCAACGTGGATATCCGCAAAAAATATATGCTTGAAGCGTTGAAACGTCACGGATTTCCGGCAGAAGAACATCTGGTAAAGATTTCGTTGGCGGAGAACTTTCTTGAAGAGATGGGCAAACTGCTTCAGCACAACATCGACGGTGTTTTTTGCGGAGGCGGCGGGAACTTCGGCGGAATCGCCGCCTATGCACTGTCACTTTTCGGGAAAAAGATACCGCAGGATATCCGTCTGGTAAGTTCGGAACGTCAGCGGATCTCCCGTTATTGCATCCCGCCACAGACAACGATTTCCCCAAACTACGGCGAACTTGCTTCTGCGGTGGTTCTGCAACTTGACAACATGATAAGCGGCAGAGAATTTCAGCAGGAGGTCATTTTGCCCTATTCGCTGATTGTCCGGGACAGCAGTTAGTTTTGATTTTCTAAACATAAATTGAAAAAAATTTGCTTTTTCTGCTGCATGATGATATATTTACAGCATGTCACAGAGGAAGTTTTCATGAAAATACAAAGTACACCGACGATCCGGCGGATGCCGACGTATCTGCACCAGCTTTTCCGGCTGAAAATGGCGGGAAAAGAGTGGGTCTCCTGTGCCGAATTGGCTGAATATATGGATATTCCCCATATCGTGGTACGCAAAGATATCGCCATGACCGGACTGCCGGGGAACAAACGGCACGGCTTCCGGGTACCGGAACTGATCGATGCCATTCTCCGCTTTGTCGGTTGGGATAAAACAACGCCCGCCACGCTGATCGGAGCCGGTTCACTGGGAGCGGCTCTGCTTGGTTTTACGGATTTTACGGCGTACAACTTCCGCATCGAATCGGTTTTTGATGCTTCTTCCGAAAAAATCGGCAGAGAGATACACGGCCACGAAATTTACGATATCGCCGAAATCCGTCAGCGGCTCAAAAATGCTCCGCCCAAAGTCGGTATCATCTGTGTTCCGGCAGTGGGGGCGCAACTGGTCGCTGATGTACTGATTTCCCTCGGTGTCAAATATATCTGGAATTTCGCCAATGTCTGTCTGAAAGTTCCGCCGGATGTCGTTGTCCAGCGTGAAGTCATCGCCGGAGGACTCGCCGTACTTTTCGCCAAAATCACCAAAGCGGAATCCGGCGAATCCGTCACCGCCGAAGAGTAATTTTTTCTCCGGCGGCTTTCTTCATTTTCTTCCGGAAACGCTTTCAGACCAGTCGGTTGCTGAAAGGCTCCAGCGTTATATCCCCGACTGAAAGCGGGCCATCGGTCGGATTGGAGTACATAATCGTACCATCGGCATAAGCGGTTTGCAGAATTCCGTTGGGGCGGACCTCGTAATCTTCAATAAATTCATACTGAAGATGCTTGAAGGTCTGGTAGAAATCATAATCTTTCCGGATCAGAGCAACATCTTTGCGGAATTGTTCGACCGGGAAGTAACGCAGATCCTCATTGCCCCACGGATTTTCGCCCAGGATGAAACGGGAGTTCACATAATTGAGCGGCCGCCCGCCCCAGGCGTAATTCATCACTTTCAGCACATAATCGTTTTTGATATTGGCATTCACCGATGTCGCATGGCAGTTGTAAAGCTGGATGCCGTGATAAGCGATGTTCCAGAAAGGAATGAATTCGTCGCACATCGGAAGTTCCCGGGGTTCACGGAAGAAGAATGCCGCATAGAGGACATAATCCAGTACGCCAGCCGCAAAATCCCAACTGCCTTCCGAACCGGAACAGCCGATTACCTGCTGTGCTTTTTCAAGCATTTTGCAACGCCAGGCGGCAACTTCTTTGCTGTTCAATTTGTGTTCGGGGTGCGAACAGGAGTAAGGCGGAAAGATCGAAAATACATCGAAGTAATGTTCGCCGCAGAACCCCATTTTCTTCAAATCATCCAAATCTTTGTCAATGTAGTTTTCGCACGCCATTTTGGGGCAGAGGAAATAGGATTTGCCGCCGCCCCAGTTGCCGCCCCGCCGCTCGGAACCGTCGGGATTCAGCAGAACATAATTGCGGTTGAAACGTTCTGCGATACTGTATCCTTCGATCAGATTGGTATGGGCGGAGATGGTGTAGCCGTAGGATTTTGCCTTGGCGATAACGGCTTTCAACTCCTCCTCCGTACCGCATTTCGGTTCAACCGGGAAGATATCCGGGAAACGGCCGTCGTGACCGGAAATATTCCATCCGACCAGACAGAAATGGACTTTGCGGATACCCTGTTTATAAAATTCCTCAATGATATCCGCCACATCTTTGAAAGTCAGTTCGGCATGGACTTCCGGCTCATTTACTCCGGCGACCTGGTCATCGATGGGAGATGGAACGGGTTTCCACGCCAGACGGATGCGGCATTCGATGGTATCGCAATACTCTTTCAGGGCGGGGCGTTCTGCGGCTTTATCGCGCAAAGTCCGGCAGGCTCCCCGCTCCAGTTGGAAGGTACGGTACGCCTTTGCCATTTCCTGATAGCGTGCTTTGTCTCCCTCGAAATACCGGAAATGGATTTCGATATCTTCGTAAGGTTTTGCGCCATTCAGATTGAAACGGGGATACAGATAATAGGTTCCGTTTTTTGCGCCCAGCACCAGAGAATATTCAAACTGCATACCGGTCACGATGGCGAGGATACCTTTGCCGTTGCGGGCATAACCGTAAACGGGCATGGAACTCTCCGGGAAGATGGTTTCAAAATCCTCCCGTGGGCGGAAACGGGTCAGAGCAGAGTAGTGAGAACCCTCGATACTGGCGATCAGCATAAAGCCGTCATCGCCGGTTTCTGCGGTGAAATATTCCGGCATAAGGTCGATATACTGCACGTTTTCCGGGATGGAATCAGCCGGAATATTCAACACTTCATCAAAATCCGGGACCTCCATTTCCTGTACGGTTTTATCTGTAAAAACGAAACGTAATTTCTGCATACCAAACTCCTTTCAACGTTTTCCGGCAGTTCTGCCGTGCCCGGCTTATATTATTTTAATTAAATCAAACATGATATAAATATATAGATATAAGATACCACATCTTTTCAGAAATTCAAATAAAAGTCACCGCTCCAACAATAAATTTACCCGAAATCGCCCAAATCATTTGACACAGGAAAAGACACAGATTTAAGTTTTTTCCAAATTTTTAATAATTGGTAAAATTGCCTTTTTCATAATTATGTTTTAAATTATACGCAGACGATTTGAATGAACTGTATCAAAATGGTGATTTTGTAAAGATGAAAATTTCTGCCCAAAAACTTCAATCTGCCAGAGATTTTATCCTTTATGCACTGCACAATACTGTTATCGGGGAAAAACTGCCTTCTGTACGAGATTTGATTGCAGGAAGTTCATCGAGCAGGACCGCAGTGGAAACTGTCCTGACGGAATTGGAAAAAGCAAACTATATCCGGAGGTTGCCCCGCAGCGGCATCATACGTCTGCCGCAAAAACAAAAGTTGACTTTTGACGTTATAGCCTGTCATGAAGGCGGTTATATGCGTTGCGACTTCAAAAATTTTTTATCGGAAGTGGTTGACAAACTTTTTTTGAGCGCAAAAGAGCGGGGATACAGCCTCCGGATGCACTTCGTAGGCTTGAATGAGTCCGTTGAACATTATTGCCGCATAGCTGAACTTGATGATTCTGACGGTTTTCTGTTGATTTTACCGAATGCTTCAGAAATAATAAGCCTTTTTAAACAGACCGGAAAAGTATTTGTTGCGATTTTTCCAGAGGGAAAATTCCCGGAATGTGACCGGGTGGAATTATCCTCCAGCACAGTGGCAACGCAGATGCAGTATTTATTGACTCTTGGACACCGCCGTATACTCTATCTGCGTGAAGAGTACCCGGATTATCACGCAAGGTCATTGATGTTCCGGCGTTTGGAATACTACCGGCTGATGTCAGAAAACGGATTACAGATACCCAAACACTGGAAAACAGCATATCCACCGGATAATATTCTTTATGCATTAAAATGTTCTTTCAGTGCAGAGCCGATGCCGACCGCGTTGATCATCTGGGATCGGGATGCCAAAACGGTTTATGACTTCCTCAAATCCAGAAATCTGGTTGTGGGGAAAGATGTTTCAGTCATTGCCACAGATGGAGACCTGACCCTGACGAATCTTCAACCGCCGGTAACGACCATAATAAGCCATATCGACCATACGATCCAAAGTATCTGGGCTTTGGTCGAAAAACAATTAAGCGGAAACCATATTCCACAAAAGATAGAAGTAATGCAAACCTTCCGTCACGGGCTTTCTGTCGGAATACTCCCGCATAAAATAAAGAAATCAGGTGAAATAAAATGAAGAAACCGGTATTTTGTAAAAAACTGATATGTGAACCCGTTCAAGACAATCCGTGGGCAGGTAAAATGGTTCTCAATCCGGCGATGATTGCGGACAAGGAAAATCCTGATACACTCTACATGCTTTTTCGTGCAACCGGAGCCTTTCTTCCCGAATTCCGTTTG
Source organism: Victivallaceae bacterium (assembly GCA_045630865.1). Classification (GTDB taxonomy): domain Bacteria; phylum Verrucomicrobiota; class Lentisphaeria; order Victivallales; family Victivallaceae; genus UBA1784. The sequence continues at coordinate 12,839 of JAZQTR010000159.1, read as the reverse complement.
CCCGGCAAACCTTTACCTTATCCGATTTTTCTCGGCTTTGCAGTCAGTCATGACCGGGGGGAAAGTTGGGATTTCGATTTCAGCCGTCCGGCTCTTGCTCCGACCCTGAAATATGAACAAAATGAGATTTTTATAATCAATAGCAAAGGCGAAAAAGTATTTAATTATGCCAATGGCTGTATTGAAGATCCCCGCTTGTTTTACTTTGAAAACGATCTTTATCTGTCTGTTGCCTGCCGTGCTTTTCCTCCCGGACCTTATTGGGATCATGATGATCCTGTGCAATGTATGCCAGACTGGGTAAAATATTCAGATATCGGCAGAGCTGTAAAAGAAAATTATACAGTTTCTTTACTTTACAAAGTTGATTTGGAAGAGTTGGCAAACAGGAGATACGAAAAGGCTTTTACTTTCGTTACGCCGCTGCATGAACCTGATACATCTGATGACCGGGATGTGATGCTTTTCCCCCGGCGAATCAATATCAACGGCAAATCTAAAATCGTTTGCATACACCGCCCCAAATATCCCTGGAAATATGACATAGGAGAAGACTTGATCTCTCCCTCCATCTTCTTTGCCAGTGCGGAAAATCTGGAAGATTTTGCGGATAATGAAAAAGTGGAACGCATTGTTTTTGCAATTCCGGAATACGAGTGGGAAAACAATCGTATCGGAGCCAGTTTCCCGCCATTTGAACTTGAAAAAGGGGAATGGCTTCTACCTTATCACGGCAAACAGGACGACCGTACCGGCTATACTCAGAGTTTCATGCTGCTGAAAGAGAATGGTACTTTGCAAATGGATATCATCAGCCGTCCGGCTGAACGTTTACTCTTTGCTGATGAATCATGGGAACTTGAAGGTGAATTTACGATCCCATGTCTTTTCAGTTGTTCTGGTATTTGCCATCCGGACGGAAAACTTTATATAGGTTATGGTGCTGCTGATAAAAAAATCGGTATCGCCTCTGTTGACTTTCAGGAACTCTTGACATATTTGAGAAAAAATTGTTTTTAAAGGGGAAGAATATGAGAAATAACTACAAAATCATTACGGCTGAAGAAAATAATACTTGTTCAGACAAGGCTGAATCCGGAAAAATCTATGCCGATTTCAGCCGTTTGATACAGGAAATCAAACCTCTGCACGGGATATGCAACTCCCGCAGGACATTCGGGGAACCTTTGGCTGAAATTATTGAAGCAGGTATCCCGTATACCCGTCTGCATGATACTTTCGGAAAATATGGCGGTAATATGGCAGTAGATATTCCCAATATATTCAGGGATTTCAATGCTGACCCGGATGATCCAACATCATACGATTTTACATTTACAGATGCATATTTGAAAGGCTTGGCGGCCTCTGGTTTGAAGATTGTTTACCGTCTCGGTGTTACCATTGAAAACGCCTATAACATAAAGCCTATGCGAATTGCCCCTCCTGCCGATTACCGGAAATGGGCAAATATTTGCGCCCATATAATACGCCATTACAATTACGGCTGGGCCGATGGTTTTCATTATAATATTGAATACTGGGAAATATGGAATGAACCAGAGCAGCCAGCAATGTGGACAGGAACTCGTGAAGATTATTTTGAGCTGTACAAAGTTACGGCATCTTATCTGAAAGAACAATTTCCGGAATTGAAAATAGGAGGATACGGAAGCAGCGGATTTTGCGCTTATCTCAATAAAAAACTTGCAGAACATCCGAAATATTATTCATTTTTGACTTTTTTTGATGCATTTCTGCAATTTGTTCAGCAAACAAAGGTTCCATTTGATTTTTTCAGTTGGCATTATTATCCGCAAAAAGTTGAAGAACTTTTGAAGTGTCAGCGTTATGTAGAGAATAAACTTGATGAATATGGTTTCAACGATGTGGAAATCCTCATAGACGAATGGAACTATATGGATTGGAATATAGAAGACCGTTTCGATGCTCAAAAAGAAATGCCCGGAGCCACTTGTGTTGCCAGTGTTTTCTGTATCATGCAGAAACAGACGCGTGTTTCCAAAATGATGTATTATGATGGTCAGTCCGAAGTTCGTTACGGTGGTTTATATTATTTCCCCAGCGAAAAAGTTTCCAAGACATATTATGTATTCCGGATGTTCAATGCACTTTACCGTTTGGGATATGAAGTCTATTCTGCCGTGCCGGAAGATGATAATATCTTTGCAATTGCTGCTTCTGACGGCAAAGGGAAATACGCCATGCTTATTACCAATGTTAATGGAGCTGATCGGCTCGTTGAATTTGATACAAATTTGGATTCTGTAAAAAGAGCATGTACAGTTCTTGAGGCGTCAAGAGTTTTTGTTTCCACAGATACCTTGTTCCAGAGTGATAAAAAAATCCGTCTTCCGGGGATGTCTGTCATTTTACTGGAGTGGTACGAAAATCAATAAAGTGCAACCGTAAAGCAAGAAAGGAAAATTCAGAAAAAATTCACAGTTAAAAGGTTTTTCGCAGAGCAAATAAAAAGACAAATTATGAAAGGAATCGAACCATGAAAAAATTCACTCTGATCGAATTACTGGTGGTCATCGCCATCATCGCCATCCTTGCCGCCATTCTTATGCCTGCATTGAGTCAGGCAAGAGAGAGAAGCAAAACCGCCGGATGCGCCAACAGTCTCAAGCAGCTCGGTATCGGTTTTGCCTCCTACCTCGACAGCCAGAACGACTGGTATCCCTACTACCACGGCTACAACGGCGGCAGACCCGGAACCGTTGCCTGGCGTGAACAGCTCGGTGACGCCAAATGCATCCCGTTCCGCCAAACCAAAAGCGGCGGAGCTTTTACCGATGTTCTCCGCTGTCCCAGCCACGACAACCGCGAATCCAGCGGCGGCAGAGGACCCGGTAAAAACAATTATGACTACCGGGGCACTTACGTTGTAAACTGCGTCTTTGAAAGCTGGACAGGATACGGTCTGGGAAAAGCTGATGCCGCAACCAACGGCTGTAAAAGTGTTCACCTTTACAACCCCTCTGCTTTCGTTGTGCTGGCGGAAAAACGCAGAACCAATGACACTAAATATACCAGATTCACCGATCACTATTTTTACCGCTACGCCCATTTCCATTCAAACGCGAATCCGATCGAGCCGGGCAGTGAGTACAGCACTATGATCGACCTCTCTGCGCACAACGACCGTGCGAACTACCTCTGCGCCGACGGACACGTTGTCAACTGGGCGTTCAACGAAGTGCTGTGGAGAAACTTCAGTATCCTCGGACTCAAGGGCCGCACCGGCGTAGGTGCGTATACAAACTACCTGCGCTGAGTCCTGCCGTTATCATTAAAAATGTTTTAACATATCATTCCGGTAAAATTCATCACGAGTGTTGCCAAAATAATTTTAAAAGGTGATTTTATGAAAAAGCATTTTACCCTCATTGAGCTTCTGGTCGTCATTGCTATTATCGCCATTCTGGCGGCAATCCTGATGCCCGCGTTGAGTCAGGCGCGTGAACGTGCCAAGACTTCGACCTGTATCAACAATATGAAGACTTTCGGAATCGCCATTGCGCATTATGCCGACGATTTCACCACCTACCCGTGGCCCGGACAGAAAGGTGTCGGACTGCCTAAAGCTCCGGCGAATGCGAATAATACTATTTACAACCTGCTTACCGGTTTTGTCGGCTATGTCAAATATTCCAACACCTATGTTGAACCCCATGGTAAAGGACAATATAAAACTGCAAACCGTCCTGCCCTTGAGTGTCCTTCGCACGAGGGACAGACCAACGGTCACACAACACCGACTCTTATTGCTCACTATTACTTCATCGGCTCATCTGATTGGCAGGTATCAGGCGGATGCTATGGTATGACAGGAAGAGTCGCACTCGGACCGAAGTATTCAACAGCCCCTCAGCAGGTCAAAGCACCGGCAACCAAAATCGCTATGGTAGAGGGTACTACTGAGAATGTCAACATCGATGATTACGCCTACACAATTATTGACAGACGCTACATCTTCGGCGGCGAAAAAACAAACAGAATGGGTCCTGTCCACAACGGCAAGGCATCCGGTCTGCACTATGACGGACACGTTTCCATGCTCGACATAGAAACCGAATTCTTCTGTTCAACTGAGGGCAGAGGAAATGATATCTTCAAAAGATATTTCAATACCAGAGCAATTTATTGATAGTTTAAATCAGGAATACAAAATGAAGAAAACCATTATGCTGTTGGCTGCACTTTTCTGTGCAGCAGTGTGTTCAGCCAAAACTGAAATCGTAAGCCAGAGCGAAATCGCCTGCGGAGACAAAAAAATCGTTCTCGGCACCGATGGTGTGCTTTCCATCGCCAATGCCGCCGGAGAAATCGCAAACGTCAGTCTGCAGTATGTTTTCAAGGATTCTGCCGGCAATACCGATTGGTTCACCGTGACTCCCAAGCTGTGCAAAATCCGCAGGGACGGCGATAAATTCGTCTGGGAACTCTGGAAACAGTACAAACAGACCACTTGGAAAGTCGCCGATCAGACTCTTGAACTGCTCCCCGACGGACAGCTGAAACTCAGCGCAAAGGTATTCAATCCGGAGGGCGGCGAGCTGACTCCCCGCACTGCGTTTGGTTCTTTCTTCATCCTGTTTCCGGTTGCCGGAAACGAGGGCAAAAAACTCATCTTCAACGATGAAGAGCGCACGCTTTCACCGGATATGAAGAATATTTCCGCGTGGAGAGGCAAACGCTTTGATTTCACCATTTTCCCCGACAATCCGGCGGAAAAAGTCACTTTCAAAAACCTTACCGGTCTGACTGTTACGACGCTCATCAGCTTCAAGAAGCACCGCATCACCTACACTTTCCAGAAAGACAACACCTGCTCGATTCTGATCGACTTGAGCAAGTAAACTCCCTTTGATAAGCCCTGCCATAAACGGCGGGGCTTATTGTATCAAAGAACATATTACCTGTACAGGAGAAATATACTTTATGAAAAAAACAGTCATTTTCCTTACCTCATTTGCCCTGGCGGCGGCGTGTTACGCCCTGCCGGAGGTCAACCCCGGCAAAGCATGGCGTCCGCAAAAATCTGCCTCAAAGCAGAAGAGTGTTTCCGCTATGCCGAAGATGGTGAGCGATACGATGATCCAGTGCGGAAACAAAAAAGTCTCTATGGGACGTGACGGCTCGATCAAAATTTCCAACAGTGCCGGCGAGATAATGACCATCAGTCTGCAGTATGTATTCAGAGACAGAGAGACCAATACAGTCGATTGGATCACCACCACATCGAACATTTGCAAAATACGCCGTCAGGGCAACTCTGTCGTCTGGGAACTCTGGAAAAAACACAAACTTCACACCTGGAAGATCGCCGATCAGAAAATCGAGATCCTCAAAGACGGCAACTTGAAGCTGAGTGCCAAAGCGTATGCTCCGGCAAACGACCGTCTGGAGTGCCGTTCCGGCAGGGCGGCATACTTCATCAGCTTCCCCGTCGCCGGAAACGAGGGCAAAAAGTTCACCTTCAATGACGAAGAACGCACCCTCAGCGCAAAGCTGAAGAACTCCTCACTCTGGAACGGCAGACGCTTCGATTACAATATTTTCCCGGATAACCCCGCTGAGTTTGTCGGACTCAAGAGCGTCAACGTGCTGAGAACCGGTATGCTCATCACCTTCAAACGCCACCGTATCTCTTACGACTTTATGAAGGATAACACCTGTTCGTTCCTGATCGACCTGCGCAAATCCGCCGAGGAGAAGATCGACACTGCAAACAGCGGAGCAGGGATCAACTTCAAACAGATCGAAAACATCGAACTTCCGTGGAGAGGCAAGCGCAATCTGCTCGCCAACTCCGGCTTCGAGCAGGGATTGATCAACTGGAAATCCCACTCCGGCTTCTACAGCGGCTGGTGGCCCGGCAAATGGGAGTTTGTCCCCTTTGAGATCTCCAATGAGGCATACCACGGCTCCAACTCACTGCTTATGCGCGGACGCGATGTCAAGCTGCACGACTTCCGCAACCTCCGCGGCGGCATCAACCTTTCGAGCGGAGCTTTGCTGCTCCAGCCGGGCACATACACTTTGAGCTTCTACGCCAGAACCTCTTCAGGAAAAGCCAGACTGAGTGCCTGGATACAGAACTTCCACACCAGAAACATCAGTCACTACGCCGAACCCCACAGCAGCTGCTATACCACTGTCACTCCGACCAAAGAGTGGAAACGTTATACCAAGACGATGATCGTCGAAAAGGCGACTCCGACAGTGCTTTCGATCAACGTTGCCGGAAAAAGCGAAGTGCTGATCGACGCCATCCAGTTTGAACGCGGAACCAAAGCTACCGCCTATGAGTTCCCTGCCGCGGCAGGAGTTCTGCTCACAAGTGCCGAAGACAACTTTATTTCCAGCAGTGAAAAAGTTGATGCCAAGGTGAAGATCTTTTCGAAGCCCAATGTTTCCGGCAGCGTTGCAGTCCGGGTGAAGAACTTCTTCGGCGAGATCGTATACAATAAAAAGCACAGCTTCAAGACCGGTTCCGACGGATATGCGACTGTCGCTCTGCCCTTCGACAAGTTCGGTAAAGGCCTCTTTATGGTCAGATTCGACTATCAGCTTGCCGACGGAAGCAGAAGCTTTGATCTCACCCGTTTCGCTGTTGCCGATTACCTCAATAACACCCACCGTCTGAAAAACCTCTTTTCCGACGATTACGGCCATATCGAAAACCACTACAACTTCATCAAGATCCTCGATCGCTGGCGCAAGATCGGTATCGGAGCCAAGAGCCATCTGGTGAACCGTGAGCCGATGTTCAGCAACAAATACCGCGAATACGGCGTTGAGCCTACCAATGCCTCCATCGCCACGATGCTCTGGGGTCCCGGAACCACAAAAGTCAAGGGTTTCGGTATCGCCGACAAAATTCCGCGCGGAGAGCTGCTCTACACCACAAGCAGCAAGTTCCTCGTCAAGGACCACAACTCCGGAAACAACGGAGTTGCCGATGATGCCTACTTTGAGAGAGTTGCCAAAGCTGCCGAGCAGGTGGCGCGCACCAACAGCCACATCAAGTGCTGGACACTCTATGCTGAGATCCGCGCCAAATTCGCCAATGAGTGGTGGAGCAGAGAGGCGACTGACGAGAAGGCGACCGAGCTTCATATCCGCTACCTCAAGGCGGTCGTAGACGGAGTCCGCCGCGGCAATCCAGAGGCAAAGATCTTCCAGGATGCCCCCTGCAATATGCGTCCTGACGGCGGAATCGCCGAGACGGTCAAGCTGCTCAGCGACTGCAATAAATACGGCGTCAAGTTTGACCTGATCGCCATCCATCCGTACCGTTTCAGTCCGGAGTCTCCCGACCTCGATTCTGACGCTCAGACTCTCTTCAAGGCCCTCAAAAAAGTCGGCTACGGAGATGATACCAAAGTTATGTGGCCCGAGTTGATGCACTGGGGACCGTACAACATTCCGCAGTGGGGAACTGAATCCTCCACCTGGGGCGCGACTCCGCGCACCTGGCCGGGATGGACACTCACCTATGATATTTCTGAAACCGAAAAACTCTCTGCCGCGTGGCGTGCCAGATCGTGGCTTGTCGCCCTCAAGTATTCCGACAGGATCACCACTGCCACTTCAGGTTCCGGAAGCAACAACTTTGCTTTCGATGAGAAGCTCACTCCATACGCGACCCAGATGATCTTCAACACTCTCGGAAATGTCCTCGGAGACTGCCGTTTCAAGAAAGACATCCGTTTTGCCCCCTTCATCCGTTCCTACGTCTTTGAAGACGCCGAAAAGCGTCCTGTCGCGGCGGTCTGGTGCCATATGGAAAACGTTGACAACGGTTATATCGATGCTCCCGTTGCCGAGGCTGATTTCGGCAGCTCCCTTGAATCTGTCATCGACCTGATGAACTGCAAGCGTGCCTTTACTGCAGGCAAGTTCCGGTTCCCGGTCTCCAGCTTCCCGATCTTCCTGCGCGGAAAGAAGGGTACGCTCAACCGGATGATCAAGGCTCTGGAAAATGCGGTCGTCATTTCCGGCGAGGGAATCTCTCCGGTCGAAGCGAGCGCGAATCCTGTTGACAACAAGACCGTCAGAGTTACGCTGAAAAACTTCCTTTCCAGCGAATTCAAGGGTACTTTCAATGGAAAACGTGTAGTTATCCCCGGTTCAGGTGAGACCAGTGTCGATATCCCTGCTCCGGTCAGGATCGTCAAAAACCGTATCGTGAAAGAGAACATCAAAGGCGTGTTGAAGTCCGACAAGGGACAGACTTACGAGTACGACCTTGCGTTCACTGCTCTCGCCGCCGGAAAAATCGGGGACGATGTCACCTTTGACACCATCGCCTGGAGTTCCCTGCCTGTCACCAGATTCACTTCCAGCGTGAAGAAGAAGGAAAAGAGCGGCGATTACCGCATCGCGTGGAACAAGTTCGGACTCTTCCTGCAGGTACAGGTCAAAGACAGCAAATTCATCCACACCGAGTATCCTCGAACCGCCGCCCGCTGGCAGAACGACTGCCTGCAGGTCTATATCGACACTATGGCTAACGCCAGAAGCCGGCAGTTCAAGGGCTACGACGAGGATGACTACGATTATGCGGTGTTCCCCAATTCAAAGGGTGACAGCTCCATTGTCTGGCGCAACCGCTCGGTCGAACAGCAGCTCGGACTTGCCACCCAGGCTCCGAAAGATCAGACTGTCGCGGAGGATATCCCCAGCAGCTTCTCAAATGAGAACGGAGTGCTGACCTACCGGGTGTTCTTCCCTGCCAAATACCTGCTGCCTGCCAAAATGCAGTCCGGCTGGGTGATGGCCCTCGGACTTCACGCCGCCAACAGCGACATGGAAAAGGTCGTTTCATCAGCACTGACCAATACTTCTGACAGCGGTGAGTGTTTCAACCGTCCGCACGTTTATCCCGCATTGCTGCTTGAGGAGTAAAAAATATGTCAAACTGTTTCAATGCAGCTCCTGTTGCTCCCCCTCCCTTTCCGGAGGGAGAGCCGGGATTCATCCCGGAGCTTAAGACATACGATCCGCGCAAACCGCACTGGAACATGGATAAAGAGATCCCTGCCGGAGTGTTTCCGCTCTCCGGCAGCTGGGAGATAAAAAGCTCTTTCCCCGATCCGGAGGCTCTGCTGGAAACAGCTTTTGCCGCTCTTGAGAGATTTGCCGCTCAAAATGTTCCGTCCGCTTCCGGCGGTGTCGTCATCACTGCCGTGCAGGATAAAACGCTGGCAGCAGAAGAGTATTCTGTATCAGTTTCACCTGAAAAGATCACTCTCGCTGCTTCAGATACCGAGGGTCTGCGCCGCGCGGTATATTTCCTGATCGATATGTGCCGCAGTGCGGAGATCCCCGCGCTGGAATACCAGACCGTCAGACGCAAACCGTGGTTGAAAAACCGTATTTCCCGCTGTTTCTTCGGACCTATCAAGCGTCCTCCGTTTTTCCGCGATGAGCTGACTGATGATATAGACTACTATCCTGAAGCTTATCTCGACCGGCTCGCCTCCGAGGGAGTTAATGGCATCTGGCTGACTATCGTCTGGAAAGAGATGGCGGAAACCGGTTTCTTCCCGGTCGATCCCAAACGGGCTATGCGTATAGAGAAACTCAAGCGCACTGTCGAAAAATGCCGCCGTTACGGAATCAAGGTCTGGGTGTTCTGCATCGAACCTGCGGCGTGGCAGGAAGGTCAACCGCCGATCGCCGATATGTGCGGCAGGGGAGAGGTGTACCGCAAAGCGTTCTGTATCGCTTCAGAAAACTCGCAGAAGTATATCCGTGACACTGTTTACAGTATTTTCCGTGACACCCCGAATCTGGGCGGAATGATGCTCATCTCTCTGGGAGAGCGTCCGACCTCGTGTTTGAGCTATTTGAGCCTTGTCGGCAAGGAAAAACAGGATTGCGCCTGCAGTTGCGGTTTCAATCATGGACAGGTGCTCAATAAAATTCTTTCATGCATCAAAGACGGAATCCGTGCCGCAGGCAGCGATGCACAGGTTTTGAGCTGGCTCTATAATCCGCGGGCGAATCAGAGTCCGGAGTGGTGGTACTCCATTCCCGGAGAGCTTGACTGCGACAAGATACTGGCGTACAACTTTGAATCCGGCTGCAGCAAGGTGCAGGATGGCAGAGTCTGCTCCGGCGGAGATTACTGGCTCTCAAGCATCGGCCCCGCCGACCGCTTCGGACGTATGGCTGCCGCCGCCAAGGGACATTGTGAAATCGCCGCCAAACTTCAGGTCGGATGCTCTCATGAGCTTGCCACCATCCCCTTTATGCCGGTTCCCGGAAACCTCTACGAAAAGTACCGGGCAATGAAACAGCTCGGAGTCGGCAGTGTCATCCAGTGCTGGTATTTCGGCAACTACCCCGGCCTGATGAACCGCGCCGCCGGTATGCTGGCATTCGAGGAATTCAATGATACGCAGATAGATTTTCTGCGCCGCCTTGCCCTGCCCGAGTGGGGCGCAAACAGCGCGGAGCAGGTGGCGGAAATGTGGCAGAACTTCGGAACAGCCTACGCCAATTATCCGCTGGATATCCAGTTCCAGTATTACGGCCCCATGCACGACGGAATCGTCTGGCCGCTTCACTTAAAGCAGGTGATGCAGGGACTGCCACGCAGCTGGAAGCCGGATGAGTTTCCCGCCGGAGATGCCATCGGCGAGTGTCTGAACACGTTCCAGCTCTCAAATGCGGTAACTCTCACCCGCGCTCTGGCGGATATGTGGAGCCGTGCTTCGGCAGATATTCCGGAACTGCGCAGAAAATTTGCCGATGATCCGGCACGTCAGCGTGACTGCGACCTCTACGAGGCACTGAATCTGCTCTTCAACTCCGGAGCGGGAATATTGGCGTTTTATGCTCTGCGCGACAAGCTCTTTACTTCTCCGATGGGCTGTCATGCTCTGCTCGATGAGATGAGAAAGATCGTCGAGGCAGAGAAAAAAGCTTCAGCAAGAATGATCGAACTCTGCGAAAGCGATCCGCGGCTGGGCTATCACTCCGAGGCGGAGGTGTTCAAATTCTATCCTGCCAAACTTGCGTGGAGAATTTCAGAGCTGGAAAAACTTGATCCGCTCTTTGACGAACTTGCCGGCATGAGTGCAGATGAGGTTAAACGCCGTCTTGCATGGGAGGGAGAAGCTTTCCTGACAGAAACAAGATACCACGGCGACACCTTCTCGTGGGAGTGCCGGATAGACGGGCTTGATCTTGAAATAACCATATATAACGGCGATACCGGAGCCGGAAGCCGTGATATACAGCAGTTCGTGCTGATGATGGATGCCGGCGGCGTGAAATTTCCGTTGGATTTCCCGGCGCACGACACCGGAACCCCATGGGGATACAACGGCAAGACGCTCGGAGTCACGGTTTATCCCGGAGAGGGCAATACAAGAGTAGTCCGTGTTCCGTTGAACAAGTTCGACTATGCGCAGGAGATATTCATCGGTCTGATGCGCTCATGGAGCGACGCGGATGGAAAACGTCATTACGATACGACTCCCAAAGGAGAGTATATCTTCGATCCGCGCCTCAATTTCTGCGGATGTTTTTCAGCCGATAAACTCGGAAAACTGATCCTGAAAAAATAAAGGCGTAAAACTGATTCCGTTTCAAAACAACTGCCGGGAGAGCGAAAAATCTCCCGGCATTTTTATTGTCAAAAAAATCAATCAAAAGTCGGGGAACGATACACAAAAAAAGGAGATGCCAATCTCCCAATCCCAGAACAACCGCAAGATATCCGCAAGTATACCGTTTTTCTTGAAAAAGAGGGGGAGGGTCTGGGGGGGGGAGAGAAAACTTCTTTTTCCGGGAAAAGAAGTTTTCTCTCCCCCTCCCGGTTCCCACCGCATCTATTCAAAAAAGCAGATTACTTGAGGGTTATTTCGAGGATGTCTCCGGCTTTTACGCCGCGGGGGCGGATGCGTTCTTCGTCGGCTTTGAGGAGTTCGAATCCCCAGTAGTCGATGATGGGAACATCGGCACCGGTACGCAAAACTTTGACGCCGGCGATTTTATCTTTGAGTCCGGGGAGGATGATATCACCGACGGGCATGACCAGCAGATAGCAGTAGATCTTATTATCTTTGGCGGTGTAGCAGCATCCGTAGGGAGGATTATACGCAGTGCCGGAGCATCCGTAGACGGCATCTTTGCCGGTGGCGTACCAGTCGGCGATTTCTCCGAGGAGTTTTTCTGCTTTTTCGCCGAGGGAGCCGTCGGCATCAGGGCCGACGTTGAGGAGCATATTTCCGCTGCGTGAGATGCAACCCATGAGGGCGGCGATAAGGGAGTGGGCGTCTTTATAGTTCTCATCTCCGGCGCAGTATCCCCAGTTATCGTTCATGGTGGTGCAGCTTTCCCAGATGACTTCGCGTCCTTTGACGACGGGGGGCTGGTTCATGACGCAGATCTCTGGGGTGTAGTAATCAAAGTCGCGGACATTATCCTTGCTGAATGCGAGGCGGTCATTGACGATGATTTCCGGCTGGCACTCATAGACCATATTGAGGATACGGTCGCGGTCAAAATAATCGATACCGTCTTTGTGTTTGCTGGTGTAGTCGCAGAAGAGCAGGTCGATTTTTCCGTACTCAGTCATCAGCTGATGGATATGGTTGTAGAGCAGCTCTTTGAAGTCGGCGTACTCTTCGGGAGTCGGGGTATGGAGTTCCTTGCGCAGAATGTATTCCGGGGTTTCCGGATCGGCGTATCCGCGATGAGTCCAATCGGGCAGTGAGTGGTAGAAGCCGATTTTCATACCCTCGGCGCGGAAGGCTTCGACCAGCTCTTTGGTGATATCTTTGCCGTAGGGG
>JAZQTR010000158.1:0-23939 GCA_045630865.1 Victivallaceae bacterium | reverse complement strand
CTTGGCCTCCGACTTCTCAAGGTTCTTTGCCGGAATGTGAACATTGCCTTTGAGGTGGAGATTTCTTCCGGTGACGCTCCAGCTTTCCGCCTTTATGCGGCGGATGTCATTCAGGCCTTTGGGCAGTCCCTTCTCGAATGCACCCAGCATGCAGCACGCCATAACTGCCGCCGGAAAAAGCAGCAGTTTGACATATTTCAACGCCGGACGGAATTTCAAACTCATTTTTATCTGCCCTCTGCAGCTTTCCAGGTGTCGATGCGCTCTTTGATGAAGTTGACGATCTGGCGGTGCTGTTCGTGACCGTTTCCTTCGACCTCGACGGCGGGGGCGAATTCAAACCAGACCTCGTGTTCGGGGCAGATCGCGCCCATGTCACGGACGATTTTTCCGTTTTTGGTGAAGTCGGTCTTAAGTGCGAGCGGAAGCACCGGAACCCCGGCTGCTTTCGCCAGTTTGATTCCGATGGTATTGAAGTTTTCAGGAATGAACTCATCGCTGCGGGTGTGCTGCGGGAAGATGATCACTGAACGTCCGCCGGCAAGCACCCGTTTTCCCTCGGTCAGGACAGTTTTCAGGTCCTCTTTGGGGTTGCGGCGGGTGACGGCGATCGCGTCGAGGGCGGACATGATATGGCGGAAATAGGCCATCCGGCTCAAGCTCTCTTTGATGACGAATGAAAAGTCGACATATTCCCGGCAGACAGCGTGCATCATAGCTGTTTCGAGCAGGCTCATATGGTTGGCGACCAGCACGCAGGGGCGTCCGTTGAGGGCGCGGGCATGCTCCAGACCGCGCAGATGGACTTTGCCGCCGCAGTTTTCGACCAGCGTCAGGTTGCGGGTGGACTGCTGAGTCTGTGCTTCACCGTCAAGTTTACCCTGCTTTCCCAGCTGTCCGCATCTGATGAAGACGGAAAAGTTGATGGCGTAAAAATACCAGCGGCGGAAAATGCGGTACCAGAGAGATACAGGATGATTTTCAGGAGTGTCATAGGAGTCGACACCCTTGAACAGGTAACTTTTGCAATTAAACATAAACGCTCTCTTTTCCGGATAAAAGCTCTTTCAGGAGCCGCATCCATCTTTTATAATAGAATAAGACACATATTATCGTTAAATAATATAACACCGGTTTGTCAATATTTCCAGTTTTTTCCACTCTTTCCGGTAAATACCGGATTTTCCTGCAGATTTATACGCAAAATCGCATTTGATTTGAGCTTATTTTGACAAAAAGTGATAATTATTACTCTTTTTTCAGAAAAAGTACTTGATATGTCACACTCATCGTATTATATTTGAAATGTGCAACAGAAAATATCAGAACAGGAGGCAAAAGATGAACAGATCAGTCCAGCGCGAAGCCATTTTGTGTGAGCTGCGCAGTCTGAAGACCCATCCGACTGCAGAGGATCTTTACAAGCGGCTGCGCCAGCGCATGCCGAAGATCAGCATCGGAACGGTTTACCGCAATCTGGAACAGCTGTCAGCCGCCGGAATAATCAGAAAACTTGAGCTTTCCGACCGCCTGCGCCGTTTCGACGGCGATCTTTCGCCTCATTTCCACCGCAGCTGCTGCAGTTGCGGTGCGGTGAGCGATGTTCCGGCAGAGCGTATGGAGGCCCTTTTCGGAGAGCTTGCCGCCGCTGCCGCGCGCCACGGCTGTTCCGGATATCATGTCGAGTTTACGGGGGTATGCGGTGAATGCCGCTCAAACCTTAAGAAAGAGGAGAATTGAAGAATGGCAACCGGGAAAAACGAAATCTACCGTTGTCCTTACTGCGGCGGGATCGTGGAAATTCTCAATCCGGGGGAAACTCCGGTGTGCTGCGGCAAAGAGATGCTACTGATGGCTGCCAACACCACTGACGGCGCGACAGAGAAGCACGTCCCTGTGGTCGAACCCTGCGGAAACGGCATAAAAGTAAAAGTCGGAAGTGCCGCTCATCCGATGGCTCCGGAACACTATATCATGTGGATCGAAGTCGTCAACGGCAAAATGCTTTACCGCGCAGAACTTGCTCCGGGGGATGCTCCGGAGGCATATTTTGAAGTGCCTTACAGCGATCAGCTCTGCGTGAGAGAATACTGCAATATTCATGGATTATGGAGAAAATAACAGAATGAACAAGACTGTTTTCGGGGCAGTCCGGGTATCTGAACACGTATGGTGGGTAGGGGCTGCGGATTGGAATGTAAGAAATTTCCACGGTTATCTCACCGACCGCGGCTCAAGCTACAACGCCTTTCTGGTGATCGATGAAAAAGTCACTCTCATCGACGCTGTGAAGGGACCGTTTGCCAAAGAGATGCTCGACCGCATCGCTTCAGTGATCGAGCCGGAAAAGATCGATTATATCGTATCCAACCACTCCGAGCCTGACCACACCGGCGGACTTCCTGAAGTCATCGCCGCCGTCAAGCCGGAAAAGGTCTTCGCTTCAGTTGCCGGAGCCAGAACGCTCACCGCATACTACGGAGACCTCGGTATCACCACTGTCGCCAACGGGGAAACCATCTCCATCGGCAGCGGAAACCTCACTTTCATCGAAACCAAAATGCTCCACTGGCCGGACAGCATGGTCACCTATTACGACCGTGACAAAGTGCTCTTCAGTCAGGATGCCTTCGGTATGCATCTGGCGGGAAGCAAAGTCTGGGCGGATGAGTACGACAAGAGCCTGCTCGAGTATGAGGCGCGCAAATATTTTGCCAACATCATCAACCTGCAGGCTCCCAAAGTTACCGCGCTGCTGGATGCGCTTCCGGGATTGAATCTGGATATCCGGCTCGTTCTTCCCGACCACGGCCCGCTGTGGAGAACGCAGGAAGATATCGCCTGGATACTTTCGCTCTACCGTGACTTCGCTGAACAGAAATACCGTCCGCGCGCCCTTGTGGCATATTCGACCATGTGGCACGCCACCGAAAAGCTCGCCACGGCATTCGCCGAGGGAGTGCGTTCCGCCGGAGTCGAGGTTCACCTCGCCGACCTTGCGGAAAACGACCGCAGCAGTATCATGACTCACGTCGCTTACAGCGGATTGGTCGCTTTCGGTGCGCCGACGATGAACAACCAGATGTATCCGGCGATGGCTGATGTCCTCTGCTACATCAAGGGACTCAAGCCGAAAAACAAGATCGGCTTCGCATTCGGTTCCTGCGGCTGGAGCGGCGAAGGAGCCAAACAGATCTCCGCCGAGCTTGACGCTATGGGTATCGAACAGCCGGAAAAATTCATCCAGGTCAAATATATGCCGACTGTTGATGAGCTTGCAGCGGCACGCGACGCCGGAAAAAAACTTGCTGAACTCCTGCTCGAGAAATGCGGGCAATAATAATCAAGAAAGGATTTGAAAATGAACAAGTACGTTTGCAACATCTGCGGTTACACCTATGATCCCGCCGTCGGCGATCCGGATAACGGAATCGCTCCCGGAACTCCCTTCGATCAGCTTCCTGACGATTGGTGCTGCCCGGATTGCGGCGTCGGCAAAGATGACTTTGCCGAGGCATAATCCGCAACTGTTTGATCAGTAAAACAACGCGCCGTGTGCAGAAAAATTGCATACGGTGCGTTTGCCGTATAAATATCTCATATTTCCGGGGGTTGATTGATGAAATATATTATCATTGCCTTGCTGGCTGCCGGTGCGTTCATGTTTTCCGGCTGTATGGCGGCGAAGAACATCGAGAACTCGAAGCAGCTGCGGGTCGGCATGCAGAAGAGCAAAGTTCTCGAGATCATGGGTGAGCCGCTCACCGAAGAGGAGTACAACACTCCTGATGTCTGGTATTACTACGTCGAAACCGTATGGGTTGACGGACTCACCACCCGTGATGAGTGTATGCCCGTCGTTTTCGAGGATGGCAAACTCATCGGCTGGGGCAACCGTTTTTACACCCAGTACCGTTCACGCGGAGTCCGCAACGCCCGCGAAATAGTCCTGACCGGAGAGGAAAGCACCCCGGTTGAAGTCACGAAGAAGGCAGATACTCCCGTCAAAGTAAAAGAGAATACAGCTCCGGCTGTTCCGGAAACTCCTGCCGCTGAAGTCAAAAAGCCGCAAGAGCCCAAACCTCAAACTGCACCGCAGACACCTGCGGCAAAAGGTCCCAAAAAGCCCGTGACCGTTGACGATCTCGTAAAAGAGATGGAGAACAAAAAATAGTTGATGTTCCGGGTTTTTTAAAACAGATATACAACCCCTCATTATGGTACTTGATACAGTGCATCAGAATGTACCAGCAGCCTTTTTGCCTGTTTTCCGGAAAACTTTCAATTTTTTTTGCAAATCCTGTTGATATTCCGGTTGACAAAACGCAAAATCGCACTTATATTATGTCTTATCAAGTGCCCGTAGCTCAGTTGGTAGAGCAAGTGACTCTTAATCACTGGGTCCACGGTTCGAGTCCGTGCGGGCGCACCATTTGATTTTACAAGCCGCTGATCAAGCGGCTTTTTTTGTGCCTGTGTGCTTGATTTTTGGAAAAAAGTCATTATATTTTTCAATCTGGGAGAGTTGCGTTTTTATTGGAGCAGCAAGAACTTTTCAGGAGATGAAATAATGAGATTTACAGATATGTTTCCGCTCTGGTTCATTCCGGCGGTACTGGTATTTTTCCCTCTGCTTTTTGCTCTGGCGGCGAAAAGACGCAGAGGGCTGCTGCGCCGCGTACTCGGCAGCCGTGCCAATGAGCCGGGGGCAGTCAACCTGTCATCCGGACTCCGGGCGGCGAGATATGTTCTGGTGATTTTACTGATGGTGCTGCTCTGCGTGATCTGGGCGCGGCCATACTGGAGTATGACTATCACCCCTGAATTGCCGCGCGGCAGAGATATAATGGTGTTGTTCGATGTATCTAAAAGTATGCTTTCAGATGATGTTGCTCCGTCACGCCTGGAACACGGCAAATATCTTGTCCGGGAGCTGCTCAAGGCGCAGAAAGAGGATAGAATGGGGCTTGCCGCTTTTGCCGGAAGTTCGTACTTGAGCTGTCCGCTCACCTCCAATAAGAGTGCGTTCAGTGAGTACATCAACGAGCTTGACTGCGAACTTGTACCGGTTGGCGGAACCGACATTGCCGGAGCTTTGCGCCGTGCTGTTTCCGCATTCAAGGCCGCCGAGGGCAGCCACCGGGCTGTGGTGCTGATAACCGACGGCGATGAGCTTACCGGAAGTGCCTCAAACGAGATAAAACAGCTCAAGAAGCGCAATATCCCCATCTTTGTTGTCGGTGTCGGAGATACTTCCGGAGTTCCTGTGCGCGGCAGTGACGGCAAAATAGTCCGCACCCGTGACGGCAAGGTGGCGATGACACGGCTCAACGAGAAGCTGCTCAAAGATATTGCCGCCGAGTCCGGCGGAGCGTACATCCGCAGTACGGCGACCGATCCCGGAGTGGATAAGATATTGAGTTTCATCGACCGGCTCGACCGCAAGGAGCGCGAGGGGATCAAAAGAAGTCTGCCGGTGGATAAGTTTCCGGGATTCATAGCTCTTGCGCTGGTGATATACTTTATCTACATGCTGATTTCCGAGCGCGGCACATCCGCCGGAAAAAGCTCTTCCGCTGTTATGATTTTTCTGCTTCTGACGGTTTCTCCGTCACTTTACGGAGCTGAAAACAGTGCAAAAGAGCAAAATGACGAAAAAATGACGGCCTATGACACCTACAATGCGGCACACGACAAACAGAGCCGCGGCGAGGATGCGACCGATCTCTACGCCCGGACTCTCCATCTGGCGGAAAACCTTGACCGGGTGCAGGCGAAAACCCACTTCAACCTCGCTGTCGGCAGCCACAATCTGGCGCGTCAGGATATAGCAGGTGCAGAAAAGGCAATTTCCGGTCAGGACTTAAACACTGCCTCCCAAAAACTTGATTCGGCGGAAAAACAGCTTGAACAATCCTCCGCCGTCTACAAAAATGCTTACAGTATAGATGCCGGAAACTATCAGCTTCCATCCGGGAATCTCTCCGCTCTTGCGCTGGATAAAAAGCGGGTCGCCGAGCTGAAAAAGAAGATAGAGGAGTTGAAAAAACAGCAGCAGAAAGCCCGACAGGATGCCCGTAACGCCCAACAGCAGAACCGGCAGAACGCCGGAGACTCCCAACAGCAGAGAGCCATGGATAAAGCAAAAGAGTCGGCGCAGAAGCTGAAACAGCAGGCAAAAGAGCTGGGCCAGAAAGATTTGGAAAAACGGGCGGAACAGGCTGAAAACTCCCTTGATAAAGCCAAAAAATCGCAAGCGCAGAAAAATGATGCCCAGACAAAAAAGAATCTCGATGACGCAGTAAAGGCACTTTCCGGCAAAGATGACAAATCCGGCAGTGACGGCAAAGATAAAGAGAACAAAAATCAGAAAAATGACAGAAATAAGTCCGGAGAACAGCCCAAACCGGAAAAACTCGACGGTCAGCCGCCGCAGTCTTCCGATGGCAGAGACGGGCGTCCGGAGGAGCGCAAGATAGATCCCCGCAGTGCAGAACAACTGCTGGATATGCTTAAAAAAGATGAACAGCAGCGGCGTGAAGAACTCAAAAGAAGATCGCGCGGACGCCGTGTCAACGTAGAAAAGGATTGGTAATGCAATGAAAAAGATCTTGTTCTCTCTTATTCTGTCATTTATCTGCAGTGCACTCTGCGCTCTGGAAGTCAGCGTAAAGGTGACTCCATCCGGAATACTTGCCGGAGAGTTCGCCAGCTTGAGCATAACCTGCGACAGTCAGGGCGATATGAAATTCGACCTGCCGGAAATCAAGGGTGTCACCTGGTTCCGCAACCGGATATCCACATCGCGCTCTTTCAGTTCAGTCAACGGTGTCACCAGCGTCAAAGTCACCCGCAGTATCCACTTTACTGTTTCTGAACCCGGGAGTTATGAAATACCCCCGTTCAAAGTGACCTGCGGAAAAGAGAGTGCCGAAACCGCGCGCCTGAAATTTACCGTTGTCGCTCCGGGGAGCTCTCCCGGCAAGGCAGACAACGTTCCGGCGGCGGCAGCGGTGGTCTGGCCGGAAACCGGAAAATTCTATACCGGACAATGGATTCCCCTCGAGGTCATCCTCACCATTCCCGACGGTATGGCGGTCGGAAACTACTCTTTTCCGCGTTTGAGCGGTACTGAAAACCTCATCTTTCACAACTACACTCCCCGTCAGGGCAAACGGCTCTTCGGTGAGATCGAGCAGCGCAGAACCGTGTATAAGGATGTCAACGCCACCCAGGTCATATTTCCCGCCATGGTGCGGGCGATAACCGGAGTTGTTCCCGATATCAAAGGCAGCATCACCATCGGCATCGTCCGCCGCGATGAACGCCGTCAGTCCGGATATGACGGATTTTTTGACGGATTTTTCGACCGGATGAGTGAGCGTATCGTGCCGCTGACCATCGAGATAGCTCCGGCGGAAAAACGTCCTGAAATCGTCGCTCTGCCGCCGGTTCCGGATGGCGTGAACTACCTCGACATCTTTTCGCCTGCCGCGGTTACGGCAAGTCTCTCTGCGGCAAGTGCGGTGCAGGGCGAAGCCTTCGACCTCGTGGTCAATGTTACAGGCGGGGATATCTCACAGCTCAAGGCTCCGGAGTTGAAGCTGCCGGGATTCCGGGTCTACCCGGGTGAACTGCGTCCGACGCAGTACGGTACGGAAATCCGCTACTGTCTTATTCCTCTCAAACCGGGCAAAGCCGCTGTCAGCTGCAGCTTCGCCTCATTCGATCCCAAAGAGGGAAAATACCGGATCTTCAAGGTTGAAAAAACGCTCTCTGTCTCTCCGTCAAATAAAGCAGAAGCTCCGGAAACAAAATCCGTCACTGTTTCTCAAAGCGTTGATAAGAAAGAACTTGATGAACCCGTCAAAACTCCGTCACTTCGCAGTGAGCCGCTCTATATCAAGACCGGCAAGAGAAGTTTTGTCCATCTGGCTCTCTGGAAAAACAGCTTGATATATTACATCGCCGGTCTGGTGGTCATGCCGCTTGCCGCTGTCATCATCGCTCTGCTGAAACGCCGCCGCCGCAACACTTCTTCCGGAGATATCGAAAGAGAGGCGGCGGTCAAGGCGGCGTGCGTGGTGCTGAAGGGCAGAAAAGCCGGTGAGCTTTTGAGCGACAGTGAACGCCGCATGATCAACTCCGGAATCGGAGCCGCCCTCGGACTTCCCGCCGGAGCTTCAGCTTCTGAAATAGCCCAGAGGCTCTCTGATCCGGAGCTTTCCGGCTGGTTTTCACAAATCGACGCGGCAAGCTTTGCCGCAGGTATGCAGGATACCGCCGTACCCGATGACAGAATCAGACGCAAACTGCTCAAACTGCTGAAGAATTTTGTTTTTCTGCTCGCGTTTCTGCCCCTGATGGTTGCCGCGCAGAGCGGCGATGCCCTTTTTGATCAGGGCAAGTATCTTGAAGCGGCGGAAAAATACCGCGCCATGATCGACAGCAGCCGTCCGTCGCCTGAACTGCTCTACAACTTCGGAACTGCCTCTCTGCGCGCCGGAAAACTTCCTGCCGCCCGTGCCGCCCTGCTCTCTGCACACAAACTTGCGCCCCGTGACTCTGAGATCACCGGGAATCTCAATCTGGTCAACCGCAAGCTGCTCCAGAATGAGGTCAACCGCACAGATACTCCGGCGGAACTTCTGCGTTATATCCGCGACCGTCTGCGTCCGGATGAGCATCTGGCTTTCGGAAGTCTGCTCTTCGGACTTGCCTGTATAATCTATGCGTTGAATTTCAAAAAGAGCAAGGCCGTTACCGGAGTGATCCTCGCCCTTGCCGCCCTCTCACTCTTCTGCGCCGTCAGCCAGAAGTATGACTCCTATGACAATGAGCAGGCGGTGACGCTTCCGGAGTATCTTCAGCTCATGGCTCTGCCGACCGATGGAAAAAACAGCGTGATCGCCACGCTGCCCGGAGGCTCTGATGCCCGGATACTCCAGACCCGGGGCGATTGGGTCGAGCTTGAGATCAACGGCAAAAACGGCTGGGCGAAGAGCGATGCAGTCGCCGTTGTCATCAGGCGGAAGTGAATTTATATCTCTGCGCCTTGAAAAAAGCGTGCTGTAACGCTATATTTATGCTATTGCAAAGCAACATGATCTTTCAAGGTGCATATATGAAAAAACACATCTCCATACTTGCGGCGTTTCTCCTTTCGCTGGTCTCCTATGCCGGATCATCGGATATCGCCGTTGTCGATCTCGAAAAAGTTTTCCGTGAGTATTACAAGAGCAAGATCGCCGAGGATCAGATACGCCGTCAGGCTTCCGCCTACCGCAGTTACCTCGAGCGGCTCAACACCCAGCTCAAAGAGGCGCAGACAAGGGCATCCAACTCCCGTGCCGATGCGCTCAATCTCGGACTTTCGGCTGCTGAGCGCACCAAAGCTGAACAGCGTGCCGCTGCCGCCATCCGTGAAGTGAGCGAAAAGCGCGCCGAGATCGAACTCTACACCTCCGGACGTGCCAAAGATATGCAGAAGCTCGAAGCCGACAAACGCGGGGAGATCATGCGTGACATCCGCGCTGAACTGCGCCGCCGCGCCGCCGCCGGAGGATACGCATATGTCTTTGACTCATCCGGCAAGACCACCAACAATCAGGCGGCTCTGCTCATTTATCCGGAAAAACACGATCTCACCCGTGAAGTTATCAACGCCCTCAACCGCGGAGCCTCCGGCAAGGCGGGAAAACGATAAAACCCACTCCAAAAGAAAGAGAGTTAAAATGAAAAATATCACCCTGACCGCAGCTCAGATCGCAGAATTTGTCAAAGGAGAGATCATCGGTGATCCGGAACGTACCATCAACAGCGTTGCCGGTATCCGCGACGCCAAAGAATCCGATCTCTCATTTGTCGGCAGCAAGAACTATGAAGATATGCTGGCGACCTCCGGAGCCGGAATCGTCCTCATCTCTTCTGATATCAAGAACCGCGACACTGAAAAACGCACTCTGATCGTCTGCGAGCACGTCGATCACGCTTTCGGAGTCATGACTTCCAAATTTGCCGACGAACCCCCCGCCTGGAAAATCGGCGTCCACCCCTCTGCCGTCATCTCTGAAACGGCGGTCATCGGACAGAATGTTTCCATCGGAGCCAACGTCACCATCGAGGATGGTGCTGTGATTTCCGACGGAGCCTGTATCGGTGCCGGCTGCTATATCGGCCACGAAGCCAAAGTCGGCGAAGCCACCATTCTCTATCCCAACGTCACTCTGATGTACCGCTGTACCATCGGCAGAAAGTGCATCATCCATCCCGGAGTGGTGATCGGTGCCGACGGCTTCGGATTTGTTCCCGGCCCCACCGGACTGGTCAAAGTTCCGCAGACCGGTATCGTCGAGATCCACGATGACGTGGAAATCGGAGCCAACACCACTGTCGACCGTGCCAGATTCGGCAAAACCGTCATCAAGAGCAACGTCAAGATCGACGATCAGGTGATGGTCGCCCACAACGTCGAAGTTGGTGAGAGCAGTATTCTGGTCGCCCAGTGCGGAATCGCCGGTTCCTCCCGTCTCGGACAGGGCGTCATCATCGCCGCCAAAGCCGGTATCAACGGCCACATCACCATCGGTGACGGCTCCAAAGTCGGCGGAACCAGCGGCGTGGTCAAGAGCCTGCCCCCCAACTCGGTGGTCATCGGAACTCCTGCCGAAGGTCAGCGCGACTTCATCGCCAGACTTGCCCTGCCCAACAAAGTCGAGAAACTTTCCGCCCAGCTCAAAGCTCTCAAGGCGGAACTTGCTGAACTCAAAGCAGGTAAATGACACTGCGTATATTTGCGGCACTTCTGCTTCCGGTACTGCTCTTTCCGGCACTCCTGCCGGGAGCGGAGTCAAAGGTTGCTGACAAACTGCTCGAAGCCGCCAGAAAAGGCGATGTTCAGAGTCAGGTGAAACTTGCCGCAGAGTATTTTTCCGGCAAAAAACGGATCGTCAATCCCCACCTCGGAGCCTACTGGTTCCGCAAGGCGGCGGAGAGCGGCAACGCTTTTGCCCGTTACAACTACGCTCTCTGTTCGCTCAACGGCTGGGGAGTGAAAAAGAGTCCCCAGACTGCGTTTCTCTGGTTGGGACGTGCGGCGGAACAGAATTTTGTTCCGGCGCAGATATTGCACGCTGAAATGCTCTTCAACGGTGTCGCCGCCGAAGAGAACGACGAGTACCGCTTTCCCCAGATCGCAGGAGACCGGGAAACTGCGCTCAAAACTCTGCGTAAACTTGCCGTTTCAGGCAATCCCGCCGCCTCCGGCAAACTTGCCCGTCTGCTGTTGTCTGTTCCTGAACTCCGCGAAAGCTCTGCTGCGGAGATCCGCTCTGCTGCAAGTTTTGCCGCTTCGAAGCTCAAACGCGATCCGGAAGTCATCCTGCTCTACTCTGCCATTCTTCAGGGAGGTATCGGCGGAGCCTGCGATATGAAGAAAGCCGCGGTTCTGCTCGAAAGTATCGCCGACATCTCTCCGGAGGCGATGGCGCAGCTTGCTGAATTTTACGAGTTCGGTTTCGGAGTTCCAGTCGATCATAAAAAAGCTCTTGAGCTTACGGTGCAGGCGGCGGCATCCGGCAGTCCGCGCGCCATGATAAGTCTCGGCAACCGCTGTCTTGAGGGCAACGGTGTCGGACATGATCCGGAAAAGGCGTTTCAGCTCTTCGCCAAAGCGTGGCGCACCGGTTATCCCCGCAGTGCCTCGGCTCTGGGCAAGTGTTATCTCAACGGTATCGGTACCGGCAAAGACCTCACCCGGGCCTTTGAACTCTTTTTGATGGGGGCCAACGCCGGAGATCCCGAGGCCCAGTATCAGCTCGGACTCTGTTTTCTGGGGGCCATCGGAACCAAACCCGACAGCAAGTCCGGAGCCTACTGGCTGAAAACAGCCTCACAGAGTTTCCATACCGAAGCCATGAGGGAATATGCCGTCTGTCTGCTCGAGGGCAAAGGTGTAGAAGCTGACAGAAGTCAGGCGGCGGCACTTTTACGTCAGTCAGCCGCCAGAGGCGACGTTAAGTCAGTCGAAATACTCAACCGGGAGTCGATATAATGAATACATCCTCATGCGCTGTCATCATCACCGGCGGCGGCTCAAGCACCAGATACGGTGACGGAAATAAACTTATGGCCGACCTCAACGGTCTGCCGGTCTTTATTCACAGCGTCAGAAATCTTTCAGGTTTTGCCGGTAAAGAAAACTTTATCCTGACGGTTCCTGCTTCTGAACGTGCTCTGTTTGCTGATGCGTTGAAAAAGTACGGTTGTGACGAGTTTGTGACCGTGGTGAACGGAGGAAAAACCCGGGCGGAATCAGTGAAAAACGCTCTCGACGCCATACAGCTCAAAGAGGGACAGGTGGCGATACACGATGCCGCGCGTCCACTGGTGACTGGGGAACTGCTCGAAAAACTGCTCTCCTGCGCAAAGCGCAACGTTATTGCCGCAACTTTGGTAGTGGATAGCGTCAAGCGATGCGACAGTAACAACAAAATCACTGATGAAGTCGACCGCACCGGTTTGTGGAGAGCTTCGACACCGCAGGTATTCGATATCGTCCAGTACAGGGATGCTGTCGGCAGGTGTCTTGAGCTTCCCGGAGCCACCGATGACGCCACGATCATGCGGCTTGCCGGATACGATGTCTTTGTGCTTGACGAAGAGATCGAAAACATCAAACTCACTACCGTAAGCGACCTTGCCAGAATAAAAAAAGTCCTGCAGACGCGATGATGTTTGCAGAGTAGGGGAACACACTATGAATATCATCTCTTCCGGAGTAATCAACACCGATCAAACTTACCACGGATGGCCCACAGTCGCCGTCACTCCGGAGGGCAGGCTGCTTGCCGCCGCATCGGGAAACCGTGAAAGACACATTTGCCCGATGGGCAGGTGCCGGCTCTATATTTCTGAAGACTGCGGCAATTCGTGGAGCGGAGCACAGCAGTTGTCGGAGGGTCCGCTCGACGACCGTGACGCCGGACTCTGCGTCTGCGCCGACGGCTCGATCCTGCTTTCTTACGCCACCAGCACCTACGCGCTTATGAATCCTGCCGCAGCTGATCCTGCACACTGGCATGAGCTTCGCCGCAGCATATCCATTGACACGGTCAACCGCGAACACAACTTCTGGATGCGCCGCTCGACCGATGGCGGCAGAAGCTGGTCGGAGAAATTTCCGGTACCGGTGAACAATCCCCACGGACCATCTCTCAACGGCGACGGCACTCTCTTTATTGCCGGAGTGAAAAAATCGGCTTCTCCGGCATATCAGAGCGGAGGTTTCCTCACGTCCGGAGAGGCTGTGGCGGCGGTTTCGCGCGACAACGGCAGAAACTGGGAAATAATTTCATCCATTCCTGCGCCTGCCGGACAATCTGCTGCCAAGTTCCATGAACTTCACAGTGTTCAGGCGGCGGATGGCAGATTGATCGTGCATATCAGAAACCACAACACCTCTCCGGTATCCATCTGGCAGACGGAGTCATCCGACGGCGGCTATTCGTGGAGTGAACCGCACTGTGTCTGCGGCGGTTTTCCCAGCCATCTTGTCCGTCTGCGTGACGGCAGACTGCTGATGAGCTGTTCGTGGCGTCAGGATAACTTCGGTGTCCGTGTCAGAGTATCCGCAGACAACGGCGCAAGTTGGGGAAATGAGATCATTCTCTATTCAGGCGGCTCCTGCCACGACCTCGGCTATCCCTCGACGGTTGAACTTGCTGACGGCTCTCTTTTCACGCTCTGGTATGAAAATATCTCCATGGAGGAGAAAGATTTTTCGATACATAAGCAGGGCAGAGCAGTCCTGAAATACTGCCGCTGGAGTATCTGACAGCAGCAGCTCACCTCGGCTCGAATGCTTTGGGATCATCGGTGACGGCGATACCGTCAAAAAGGATGTCATCCCCCATTCTCTTGTAGAATTTTATGCTGTATGTTCCGGGTTCAAGGTCATAAGGCAGCAGCTGGTTTCCGAAAGTGCATCCCGGGGTGAGCATCGACCACCTCATATGGTCGACGGCAAGCTGCTGGATGGAGTTGGCGAATTTCTCATTGTTGATGGAAACATAGAGCTTTGGAAAACTTTTATCCTCTTTTTCCCTGCGTGAGTGGAGCATAAAGTAGTAGCGTCCGGCGGAAGTGATGTTCACCTTGTATTCGTAGACAATATTTTCACTTGCCGCGAAGACTTTTTTGTTCACACCAAATGGATCAGTTCTGACGTCGGGATCAGCAGCCTTTTTTGTTTTGACGTTGTAAACTCTTTCCGGCTTGAACGCGTCGATGTAGATATTGCGTTTTTCCGGATTTCCGCACTTGAGCGGCTGGACGTAGTCGCTTTTGGCGTAGACGGAAACCGCCCGTGAAAATCCGTTATCGGCTCTGACGATAAATGCTCCGCGGTAGAGGCGCAGGCGGTTCATCTTTTCAGGATGGAATTTGACGGTGAAGGTGATTTTCTCTCCTGACTTCAGCACTCCCTTTTCAGGTGTGACGCTGATCCAGTCCATATCGGAGTTCTTGCGGATTGCAAACTTGCGGCAGTAATCTCTGCCTCCGACAGTGCAGGTGAACTGCACGCGGGCAGGGTATGCTTTGCCTTTGGCAACCCTGACATTGTTTATGCTTCTGATATCCAGATCGAACGGAATTGGTCTGCCGGTAACATCGGAACTGCTGTTCTTCTGGATAGCTCCCTGAATACCGCCATCCGGCAGAAAGTTGTTTATGGCGGCGGCGGGACGGGCGTTGAGCGGAGTGAAGTTGCCGTTTTCCGGAGAGACGAACCGGGTGTCGTGCTGTTCATATCCTCTGCCGTAAACGCCGTTGGCTATAGAGTTGGCGGCATAGCGGCAGTTGGTGACGTTCTCAACGTTGACAATGGAGGCGTTTCTTGTCATAATATTGTTGAAGATGACGGAGTTGAGGGTGTGGATGACCGGTACTCCGCGACCGATGCTTGCCATAGTGTTGTTGAAGATAAAGGCGCAGGGGGCAAGTCCATGACGGGGGCCTCCGATCTTGATGCTCATACTGCTGCGGTCGAACTCATCTCCCTCGCCGGAAAAGAGGTTTTCAAAGACGTAGACCGGGCTTGCCATGCATCCCTGAATGGATAATCCGGTGTAGCAGGATTCAAAGCGGTTGCGGAAACAGCGCACGTTCATCTGTCCGCCGTCGATTTCCACGCTGTCGTCACTGCAGAATATGATGAAGTTGCCGTAGATGTCGGCGTCGCGGCGGAAACCGCCGTCAGTGTGAAAATTCCCCTCACTTTCGACGGCATCGTTGAAGCGGCGTTTGTCGCCGGCGATAAAATCATTGTAGCGGATGACGATTGAGTGATCCGGTTTCTCGCAGGTGACCGCCTGCGGTCCGGCGGGATGGCTGTAGTACCAGCTGTTGGCGTGAGAGGCCGGATCGTGGATATAACAGCGTTCAATGGTTATGCAGCTGCTTCCCGGGCGCAGACGGATGGCTCCGTCAAAATTGATGGCGCGTTTGGTTCCGGGCATATAGAATTTTCCCTGACCGTCAAATCTCTGGACACCGACCCGCCCCCAGTTGAAGATCTCGCAGTTGCGGATACGGACATCGCAGGAGTTTGATACCGTGATGACTTCGCGTTTATTCACTCCGCCGTCGATTACCATATCATCAAGCAGGACATACCGGGCATTGTGTACCTTGAAAGCACTTTTTCTGCCCCGGTTGATGATGGGTTTGCCGTCTTTGGTGGTGTAGCGGATCCAGCCGTCCGGAGTTCCTTTGGCGGAAATGGTGTACGGGGCCTTGAAGTTATCCGCATCTATATATATGGTACGCGCGACCGGAACTTCGCTTGCCCAGGTTTTGAAACTGCCTTTGACAAGCTCTTTCTCACCGTCGCAGAAGCGCACCTCATATTGAGTGTTTTCATCAAGTTTGACGATACTGCCGCGGTACTCGTTGACGATTTTGCCGGATACGGAGTTTTCATTCTCGAAAAAATGAACAGGCTCCAGAGCATTCTGCCACGGTTTTCCGGCGGTTCTGAATTGCAGGACAGGATTTTTTACTTTGCCGACGCCGTAATAGAAACTGCAGGAATTGAAGGTCGGACGCAGCAGCAGTTCTCCTGCTTTTACCGGCTGAAGCAGTTCAATGCGGTTTTTTTCCGGCACGAACACCTTTTTAAATACCGGATTGGCGATTTTCGGAGCAGCCTGACATAAGGCTGCAGCGCAAATAAAAAGCAGAATCAGTTTTTTCATATTCTTTTTCCTGTATATACTACTGTTAGTTTACTTTACTGCAACTTTAAAGAAAATTCAAGAAATATTTTCCTGCGCCGTTGCAAAAAAGAGAAGCCGGAAAACATCTGCTGCAGGCTGTTTTGCGGCAGAAATAGAGAAAACAGGTATGTTTTTTTAAGAAAAATCGACTTTTGCGCTTGCAAAATCAACTTGCGTGGTCTATATTATAGCAACGTTCTTGATGCGTCTCCATCGTCTAGAGGCCTAGGACAGCGGGTTCTCATCCCGCCAACCCCGGTTCGAATCCGGGTGGAGATGCCATTTTTATTTTATGTATTCCGGAATCGAGGTTCCGGTTTTTTTGTTTACGGAAATCTGGTATATGCTGTACGTCTATATTATGCTCTACACCCTGGGGTTCGGAGCGATTTTTTCTGTTCTGTTCAGCTTCCGGCCCCGTCTGGCGTCTGCGATCGGCGCATTCACTGCTGTCGGCGGAGCGTCTGCCGCACTTCTCCTTGCCCTCTCGGGATTTGCCGGATTGTCGGCTTTCAGAGGTGATATTGCCGGAGCGATTCCGGTGTCTTTCAACGCTTTTTCCGCAATTTTCATGCTTCCCATCGCTCTTATCGGTGTCGCCGGAGCGATCCACAGCATACGCTATATCGGTGCTGAACCCAAACACGGCATTTCCGGAGTTTACTACTTCGCATTCTGCATCACGCTTTTTGCCATGCTCTGCTGTACGCTGGTTGACAGTGCGCTGGTGTTCCTGCTCTCGTGGGAAATCATGGGACTTGCAAGTTTTGCGCTGGTCTATTTTGACTTCCGCAGCCGCGGCGTCGACCGGGCGAGCTGGATATACATTTTGAGCTGTGAAGCCGGCGGATTGCTGCTGATGTTCGCATTTTCCAGACTTTCCGCCGCCTCCGGACAGACGACAGCGGCTCTGGTCTGCGCTCTTCTCGGCTTCGGTTTGAAGGCGGGATTTCCGATCCTCCACGTCTGGCTGCCCAAGGCGCACCCGGTTGCGCCGGCACCGGTGTCGGCTCTGATGTCCGGAGCGATGGTCAACCTCGGCATTTTCGGACTGCTGAAATTTTTCCGGCTTGAAAGCGCAGCTTGCGGCTGGACGCTCGGACTTCTGGGACTTGCCGGTATCCTCACCGGAATCATGTTCAGCCTCACCAAGCGCAATATCAAAACTGTCCTCGCCTACTCCACCGTGGAAAATTGCGGAATCATCACTTTCGGAGTCGGCTGCGGTATCCTCGGCGGAGTCTACCACCTGCCCGGACTTGAGGCATTCGGCTACCTCGGTGCCGTCATGCACATCATCAACCATGCGAGCCTCAAAGGTGCGCTGTTCCTCGGTGCCGGCAGTGTTTTTCATTCGACCGGCTCTCTCGACGCCGACAAGCTCGGCGGACTCATCCGCAAAATGCCTTCGACAGGAGCGATGTTCACCGGAGCTGCGCTTGCGATTTCAGGAGTTCCGCCCTTCAATGCATTTTTGAGCGAATTGATCCTCTATGCCGGACTCTTTTCCGGAATCATCGCCGCCGCCAACGCCCAGCTTACCATCTTCTGTGCCGCAGGTATCATCGTTCTCGGTGCCGCGGGTGCATTCGCTCTTGCTTCTCTGATCCGCATAACTTCAGGAGTGTTCTACGCCGAGCCGCGCGATCAGGAGATATTTGAGAAAGCCTCTTGTGAACTTCCCTCAATGGGCAGGGCGGTCTTCATCACCCTCATTCCCTCGATATTTATGGCGTTTTTCGGCCACAAGGTGGTTCCGCTCTTTCTCAATGCCGCCTCTCTGCTCTTCTCTTTTGAGGATGAGTTGTACAATGCCGCTCTGATCCGGGCGGTCAATATTCTCACTCCCGTCTGCCGTTTCAACATCTTCATCTGCGTTATGGTCGTCGTGATATACGGTATGCGCCGCCTGATGGAGCGCGGCATCAAAGATTCATCCGGGCCGACCTGGGATTGCGGATATGTGAAACCCACTGCCCGCATGCAGTACACTTCAAGTGCGCTCGTGCAGAGCATAACTGACTTTTTCTCCTCTATTTTCGGAGTTCCGCAGCGCAAGCTCGGCAGTGCGGTCAACAGCGATCAGGGCAGCGATATAGCTGACCGGATGTTCTGGAACTTCATCTTCCGTATTACTGCCCGCTGGTCTGAAAAGATACACAAGTTCCAGACCGGATATCTGCACTTCTATATTCTGGTCATGGTGATAACTCTGGCTGTAATGCTCGTCTGGGCATACTTTTCCGGAAAAGGCGGTGTGAAATGAATAATTTGAATCTCATCTGGCTTGCCAATACCGCCGCCGCGCTCATCCTCTCGCCCATGCTCATCGGAGTGATTGCCAGAGTCAAGGCGTTTTTTGCCGGAAGACACGGTATTCCGCTGTGCCAGCTTTACTTTGACATCTTCAAATTGATGAAGCACAACTCGGTTTACAGCACCAGTACCAGCCGGCTCTTCAAGATAGCTCCGGTGGTGACGCTGACGGCGACGCTCTGCGCGCTCGTGCTGCTGCCTTGCGGAGAAGAAAACTCCTGCTTCGCATTTTCCGGAGACATGCTGTTTTTCGTTTATCTTTTTGCTCTGGCGCGCGGATTCACCGTCCTTGCTGCTATGGATACCGCTTCAAGTTTTGAGGGTATGGGCAGTGCAAGAGAGCTGCACTTTGCGATTTTCTCCGAGTGCGCCCTGATGGCGATGCTCGGCGTGCTGTGCGTCTATTCCGGCGGGGAGCTTTCGCTTTCAGGAGTTTTCCTCTCTCTGGGCGAGCGTGATGTCACCGACGGAATCGCTCCGATGGCTCTGCTGCTGGCGGCGGCAGGATTCTTTATGGTCATGCTGGCGGAAAACTGCCGTGTTCCGGCTGATGATCCGGAAACCCACCTTGAACTTACAATGATCCACGAAGCGATGATTCTCGATTACAGCGGTCCCGATCTTGCGGCGATCCACTATGCAAGTGCGCTGAAGCTCTGGGTCTTCGGACAGCTTCTGGTCATGATGCTCTTCCCCCACTATCCGTGGTGGATAACTGTTCCCGGGGTATTTGCTTCTGCGGTCGCTGTCGGCGTGGTGGAGTCCATCACCGCCAGATACAGACTGCTCAAAGTTCCGCACTATCTGATGGGGGCTTTCGCCCTTGAACTTGCCGCGCTTGCGCTGCACATCTGGGAGTGTTTGTAAAATGCAGACTGTTCTTGAATTGATAATCGTTCTTCTGCTCGGCATAAACTTCGCTTTTGCCGGAGCCAGCAGAATATTCCACTGCATCCGACTGGCGGCTCTTCAGGGAATGTTGTTGAGCGTGCTGGGCTGCCTGCTTTCGCACGGAGGCGTGGAGATAACTCTGCTCTCTGCCGTCAACTTCGCAGTCAAGGGATTTCTGCTGCCTCTGCTGCTCAAACGGGCGGTGCTCCGCTCCGGAGCGCGCAGGGAGCTTGAGCCGCTTGCCGGTTACAGTATCTCTCTGCTCTGCGTGGCGGCGGCTACTGCGGCGGCGTTTGCGGTCTGCCGGAGAAGCGAGATGCTGACCGCAGTATCGCTTATTACGATGTTCACCGGACTCTTTCTCATCATTTTCCGCCGCAAGGCGATCACCCAGGTCGTGGGTTTTCTGGTGTTTGAAAACGGTATCGCCATCTTCGCTTCAGGAATGACGGTACACTACGGTATCGTGGTCGAGCTGGGTATTCTGCTGGACGTGTTTGTTCTGGTATTCATCATGGGTATCGCCGCGTTCCAGATCAACCGTGAGTTTGAACACATCGACATCGACCGTCTGCACCAACTGGTGGAGCCGGAGTCAGGAGAGAACAAATGAATGCGATATTTTCCATAATCCTGCCGGTGTTTCTGCCTTTCGTATTTGCCGCCATCGCTCTTTTGCGCGGCAGAAAAAGTGCCTCCGGAGTGCTTCTGACGGGTGCATTTGTTCATCTGACGGCTTGTGTTGCCGGAGTTGTTCCGTCACTTATTTCCGGCGGTGACAGCCTGCTTTTTCCGCAGGGCATCCCCGGATTTTACGCCATGCTCGACCTCAACAGCGACTCCAAGCTGTTTATGATTCTGATTTCATTCCTCTTTCTGATTTCCTCGATCTTCTTCGTCAATCACGATAAGATGACGAAAAGTGACGGAAAATATCCGTCATTCCGTCAGAGTGTCTTCTGCGCCGTTATGCTTGCGTTCCTCGGCTCGATGGCTCTGGTGCTGGCGGCGAGAAATCTCGGACTGCTCTGGGTGGCGGTCGAAGCGACGACGCTCTTTTCTGCTCCGCTTATCATCTACTACCGTTCCGGCAGAGCGATGGAGGCGATGTGGAAATATCTTCTGCAGTGCTCCGTAGGCATCGGTTTCGCCCTCTTCGGAACGCTGCTTATCGCCTGTTCGGTCCCTGCCGGAACCGAGCCCGGACTTGCTCTCGACTCCCTTGCCCAGATGGAGCTTGACCCCATGCTGTTCAAGCTGGGTTTCGTCTTCATCATCGCAGGCTACGGAACCAAGGCCGACCTTGCACCTTTCCACAACTGGATTCCCGACACCTACAGTGAGGCTCCCGGACCGGTCAGTGCGCTGGTGTCCGGAACTCTGCTCAACGCAAGTTTTCTCGCTCTGGTTAGGATTCTCGACATCGCCCCTGCCGGAGCGGTCGGTTTCTGCAATCAGGTCATCATGATACTGGGTTTCCTCTCTCTGGCTACTGCGGCATTCTTCGTCATCCGTCAGTACGACTGCAAACGTATGCTGGGTTACTCCAGTATCGAACACATGGGTATCGCCATGCTGATGATCTGTTCCGGACTTCACGACCTTGCGATCTGTCACCTCTTCTGCCACGCACTCTTCAAATCCGGACTCTTTATGACGGCTGAAAACATCTCTTTCAGCTGCGGCACAAGACGTATCGAAGATATCCGCGGTATTTTCAGCAGCTCCCCGCTCCGCGCGGTTTTGTGGCTGGGAGGAATCATCCTCATCTGCGGTATGCCGCCGAGTCCGCTCTTTTTCACCGAGTACACACTTATATCCAAGCTCAAAGACGGTCAGGCGATTCTGCTGATGGTTCTCCTCTTCCTGATATTTGCCGGAATGCTTCACACCGCTTTGCGCATGGTTTCCGGCAAGGGAACTCCGGCAAAACACAATGTCGGCAAAGTGATGGATATTCCGGCACTCACCCTGACAGTTGCCGCTCTGGCCGCCGGAACAGTTATATACATATTGACGGCAGTGCAGCCGTGAGGATAATGCGATGAATACCAATATTTTTCTTGAGCTTTCCAACGGCAGTGCCGTACCGGCAGACAAACTTGTTGATGTCGACTTCAACTCTTTCCGCAGTGCTCTCAACGGAGCCATATCATCCGGCTGCCGCGTACTCGATCTCTTTGCGGAAAAGCTCGATGCCAGTCACCGTCTCATCTGTATTCTGGGAGATCCCAGACACAAACAGATCAAAATAGCCTCCACCGTGGTCGGCAGCCGTTATGAGGCATTGACCTGCCAGATGGAGTGTTTCCGCTTTTTCGAGCGCGATATCGCCGAAAGAACCGGAATCATACCCGCCGGACACCCGGCTCTCAAACCCTTGAGATTCATCCGCAACTCCGGAGCATATCCTGACGCCTGGGGCAGAAGTGAGATCCTTCCCGGCGATGCCGTCTGCAAAGAGCTGGGCGGAACTGCGGCGCACGAAGTCGCTGTCGGCCCTGTCCACGCCGGAGTCATCGAACCGGGACACTTCCGTTTCCAGTGTTTCGGTGAGGAAGTGCACCGTCTTGAGATTTTCCTCGGCTACCAGCACCGCGGTCTGGAAAAACTTGTTCTCTCATCCAATATTGACCGCGCTCTGCGCCTTCTTGAAACTTCTGCCGGTGATTCCAGTGCCGCATACTCCTGGTGCTTCAGCCAGCTGATCGAGGCGTTGAGCGGATCTGACTGCACCTCTCCTGCTGCCTCTGCCCTGCGTATCGTATCGGCGGCACTCGAGCGGATCGCCAACAATACCGGAACCCTCGGTGCCCTCGCCGGTGACGTGGCTTTTCTGCCGACCAGCTCTTTCTGCGGCAGAATCCGCGGCGACTACCTCAACCTCACCGCCGAGCTTGCCGGAAACCGTTTCGGCAGAGGATTCATCGTTCCCGGCGGAACCCGTTACGGCGCAGATGCCGGGCGGCGCAAACGGATGGTTGCCAAGCTCAAAACCGTCGGCAGAGAGCTGAAGCACGCCCTCGATCTCATGTTTGACTCACCGAGCGTCCTCGATCGTCTGGAAAACCTCGGAACCGTATCCAGAGAAGACGCCGCAAAATACGGTATCACGGGAGCCGCCGGACGTGCCAGCGGTCTGACCTGCGATGCCCGTCACGATTTCCCCCCTGCCAGCGGCTCCATCGAGCCGTACATTCCGGAGCTTGACCTCAACGGCAGCGTTCTGTCAAGAGCGCAGATCTACCGCGCCGAAGCATTGAGCGCGGCGGCAGAGGCGCAGGAGATACTCGAGTCAGGCATCGACCTTGATACCGGATATTTCAATGAAGTCAAAGCTCTGCGTCCCGGCATGCTCTCCGTTTCCGTTATTGAAGGTTGGAGAGGTGAGGTCGTGCAGTTCGCCGCAACCGATGCCGCAGGCAAGATCTGCTCTTTCAGATGTACCGATCCCAGTCTGCACAACTGGCGGGCTCTGGAGCTTGCGATGAAGGGAACTCAGATTTCGGATTTCCCCATCTGCAACAAGAGCTTCAACCTCTCCTACTGCGGCGTGGATCTTTAACGATAAGGACTTGAACAATATGTTGAAAGCATTGATGGCAAGACTTTTTCAGGGATACCGTACCGGAACTTTTCCCAAAACAGCTCCCGTTCTGCCCGACAGATTCAGAGGACGCCCGGTAATTCCGCAGTCCGCAGTTCTCGATCCCGGATGCTGTCCCGCCGGAGCATTGACTGCCGATACCCTCGATCTCGGCAAATGCACATTCTGCGGCAACTGCGAAAAGTGCGGCGTGAAGTTCACTTCCGAGTACCGTATGGGAGTTTTTGAGCGCGAACAGCTTATCGTCAGGCGCGGCGAAGAGTTGCCCGAAGTCGAAGAGCGTCCTGACTCCCCCGTCGCCCGACTCTGCCGCAGATCCCTCAAGATACGTCAGGTTTCCGCCGGAGGCTGCTCCGCATGCGAACTCGACTTCAACGTTCTCGGAACCCTCGCATGGGATATGGGCAGACTCGGATTGCAATTTGTTGCCAGTCCCCGTCACGCCGAGTGTCTGCTGGTCACAGGTCCCGTTTCCAAAAACATGCTTCTTGCTCTGAAAAAGACCTACGACGCCATGCCCGAGCCCAAATTCGTCATCGCCGACGGCGCCTGCGCCATTTCAGGCGGACTTTACAGCGAATCCGGCGAAGTGTGCGGCGGAGTGGATCAGGTTCTCAAAGTAGATTTTTACGTTCCCGGATGTCCTCCGCACCCGGCGACTTTACTCGAATCCCTCGTCCGTTTTAAGGGCGGCAAACGCGGTAAAATCTGACCGGCGGCGCCTCGCGGGCAACCTCGCGCCTTGCAGCTGTGAGCCGGATCGGGCGAGTACAGTCGTACACGACCGCCCGGTACTCGCCGCAAAACACGACTTTGCCTCACGATGCATCCGCCGGATGGGGAGGCTG
>JAZQTR010000157.1:0-3847 GCA_045630865.1 Victivallaceae bacterium | reverse complement strand
CGACTTGCTCTCCGCGCCATCGGCGAGGAGGTCCGGGAGTTTATGAAGGCGTTCCCGATGCCCCAGTTCTGAATTGCTTGAAAAAGAGGAGTTTTTCAAATGCTTGATATCAAATTCATCCGCGAGAATGCGGAGGCGGTGAAAGCCAATTGCAAACGCCGTAAATATCCTGCAGATATCGATACCATTCTTGAGATCGATGCTGACATCCGCAAACTTACCCGTGAGATCGATGAGATGCGCGCCGAGCGCAACCGTCTGAGCAAACTCTGCGGAGCAGATCCTGAA
Organism: Victivallaceae bacterium; assembly: GCA_045630865.1. Classification (GTDB taxonomy): domain Bacteria; phylum Verrucomicrobiota; class Lentisphaeria; order Victivallales; family Victivallaceae; genus UBA1784. The sequence goes on along the minus strand of JAZQTR010000157.1, from coordinate 3,559 downwards.
GCAAGAGAACGCGTCAAAGCAATGAAGACCACTCTCGCCGAGAAAGAGGAACTCTGCGCCGAGCGTCAGAAGAAGTTGAGCAAGCTTATCAGCTACATGCCCAACATGCTTGCCGATGATGTTCCGGATGGCGATGATGACAGCGGAAACGTCGAACTGCGCAAAGAGGGAACCATCCGTGAGTTCAACTTCAAGGTGAGAGATCATCAGGAACTCGGCGAACTCTGCGACATCCTCGACATCGCCCGCGGTGCGAAGGTTGCCCAGAGCGGTTTCTACTACTGGAAAGGCAAGGGCGCGATGCTCGCTCAGGCTCTCTATTTCTGGGTTCAGAAAGAGCTGGTCGCCAAGGGATTCACAATGTTTATGACTCCCTGCGCCGCCAAGGAGCGCACTCTCTTCGGTACAGGATATCTTCCCTTCTTTGCTGATCAGACCTACAGCCTCAAGGATGAGGATCTTGCTCTTATCGGAACCAGTGAGCAGACTCTTGTCGGTTATCATACTGATGATCTTCTCAACGCAGATGAGCTGCCGCTGAAATATACTGCGCTTACCCCCTGTTTCCGTACCGAGTCCGGAAGCTATGGACGTGCTTCCCGCGGTATTTTCCGTGTCCACCAGTTCCACAAGGTCGAGCAGATCATCTTCTGCCGTCCCGAGGAGTCTCCCAAATGGCACGACTTCTGCCTTGAGAATGAGGAAATGATCCTCAAGAAACTCAACATTCCCTACCACGTGGTCAACGTCTGCGTCGGTGACCTCGGTGCTCCGGGATACAAGAAATACGACATCGAGGCGTGGTTCCCGGCTTTCGGAGCCTACCGCGAAGTCACCAGCAACACCAACCTGACAGAGTTCCAGTCCCAGCGTCTGAACATCAAATTCAAGGATGGCGACCAGCGTCGTTATGTCCACACTATCAGTGCGACCGCAGCGACCGACCGCCTGATCATTGCGATCATGGAAACCTACCAGCAGGAAGACGGTTCCATCGTGGTTCCCGAAGTGCTGAGACCCTACACCGGATTTGATGTTATCGAGCCGGTCAAGCGCAAGTAAATAACATTTGTTATTGAGACGGAGAGGAGTTCGATTCTTCTCCGTCTTTTTTTTGAGGAGATAATACTATGTCGATCCGTAAGATAGCTGTCGTCACCGGAGCCAGCAGCGGACTGGGCAGGGCGATGGCGCGCAAATTCAGAGACGAGGGATTTTACGTTGTGGCTGTGTCGAGAAAGGCTCCTGAAGACGGCGTTTGTGACCGTCATATTTCTGCCGACCTGACTGACAGTGTTTCGCTTGATGAGGCGGCAAAGGAGATCCTGCAGCTCGAAAGAGTCGATGTGCTTGTCAACAATGCCGGAGTCGGAGCTTACGCTAAATGGGATGAGCTTAAAGAGGAAGAGCTGCGCCGTTTGATGGAGCTGGATTTTTTTGCTCCTGTGCTGTTGACGACCAAAGTTCTTCCTGTGGTTCGCCGGAGCAGGGGATGTGTGGTCAATATATCCAGTGCGGCGGGTTTGCTTCCGGTGGCGTGCATGGGAGCGTACAGTGCGGCGAAGGCTGCGCTGCGGATGTTTTCAGATACGCTGAAGATAGAGGAGCGCGATATACACGTTGTTACGGTATTCCCCGGCAGGATCAATACCGGATTCGGTTCCCGTGCCTGCGGTTGCCGGGAGGTTCCCAATACTCCGAGTCACGGAAGTGAAACTCCGGAGGCTCTGGCGAAAAGGGTTTTTTCCGCCTGTAAACGCCGCAAACGCAGTTTGGTATATCCCTCCTGGTACCGGATAGTGATGACAGCGATGTTGAAATTTCCCAGAATTTACGAAAAAGGTTCACGAAAAGTCTGGAAAATTTAAAAACCGGCTTGAAAAATATAAAAACAGGATGTATTTTATATTTATACCTCAGCGGAGAGATGGTTGAGTGGTCGAAGGCGCCGCATTGGAAATGCGGTGTACCGAAAGGTACCGAGGGTTCGAATCCCTCTCTCTCCGCCATTTTTTTTGCCAAAAAAATGGCGGAATGAAGCCGTCAGGCTTTGCTTCATGGCACGCAGTGCCCCTTCATGCTTTTGTGCGCTTGACACGCCGGAGGCGTGCAAGACACAAAGCGCTTCATATTTTGCGGCATCGCCGCAAAATGCTTCATAAAAAACGCCTGACGATGAAGCAGCTCCCGTCTTCATTTCATTACGCCGCGGCAAGCCATTTCATTCCGCTATGAAGCATTTTCCGTTTCACTCCAAATATGAAGCATTCGCTCCGCTCATATGATGTAAAAATGAAAAATGAGAGTTTCGGTTTGCAATACTTCATCACAGATAGTATATTAACCAACGAATATTAAACAATACCTGCTCTCAAATCCGAGTCATGCTGATAAAATCCATCAATACGGCAGAAGGTGATGAACAATGACGAAAACATTGAAACGAAGCATTGAAATAACTTTTATATTGATATTGATTTCAGCGTTGAGCGGGGGGGGCATAACTCTGAGCATGGCAGTTTTTTCTGGAAATCACATCTCAGTGATATTTTTTCTGCTCTATATTTTACTTTTCCTTATTGCTTTGATATACAGCAGTAGTAATGTCATATTTGCCCTGCCATGCAAAAAAATTTTGCGGACGCTTTTTTTTGTATTGTGGCTGATTTCATATTCAGTTCTATCTTATTGTCTATTATTTGCATGGATATTTCTTGGATTCAGATTTTCTGATATATGTTGAAATATAAATTATTTAAAAAATAATTGGAAAATAATTGGTGCCATTTTACATAAAAAATTATCCATAAAGAGTTTATAATTAAATTATTAGCTTTTTTTAGGTTTTCCCGGACGCAAAAACAACCGCACGTTTTTTTTCGTTCCACCCCCGATTCACAGGCGGGGAACGGAATAATTAAATCATAAATGCTTGATTTATATACTGTTCCATAGAATGGCACCATTTTCACTTACCCGAACCTTGCAGCAACCGCCGCGACATGCCCCTTAAAACTCAAAAAATTGTCATTCCGCAGTTGTAAATGCCTGCGGGAGATGGTTTTTTATCAAAAGTTCAAATAAAGGCAGTTGTTATGGAAATAAACGATATTGAAGCATAACAAATGAGTATTCTTAAACTCAAATTGATTGAACTGACAAATAAACAGGAGTTCGGCAATACTTATGATATTTACAAATATTGTATGTTCATGCCGACAAAAGAAAAATTCGAAAAGAAAACATATCAGTTTTCAACAGATAATTCAATAAAAATCTTTGCCTGTTTTCATCAAGGTAAAGTTGCGGGTATTATTGTTGTTTCCTTTACCGGGCAACATAAAATTGAAATCGTCGGTATTGCAGTAGATGTTCCATTCAGAAACAAGGGAATCGGATCATATATGATAAACTGTTTGATCGATGATTACAGCGTAAAATCCATATTCGCCGAAACAGACAAAGATGCCGTTGAATTCTATAAAAAGAACAGCTATGAAATCGAAGAGTTCGCCGAAAATTATGACGGAGAAACGATTATCAGATATAAATGCAAACG
>JAZQTR010000156.1:0-2934 GCA_045630865.1 Victivallaceae bacterium | reverse complement strand
AGCCATGTCGTTCTGTGAGCCAAGGAGTTGTACAAAAGGATTGTCTTCCTAAGACCGCTTGGCCTCCGACTTCTGATGGCGTCGGCACTTTCCTGCGGAATGATTCCGGCTTTTGCCAGCATTTTAACGTGAGCTCTGCTGCCCATGATGTCGTGACGGTAGAGTCTCCTGTCAAAAGAGATTGATTCAGAATAACGAGCGACATCGGCATTCACGCCGCTGGAAAAACGTCCGCCCCAGAGAGCCATATTTTCACCTCAGAAGATTTGGTTGATTATTATTGAACATCACTATAATATACTATCAAGATACCAGCTTTGCAACAATGCAGCCAACAATCAGGAATTTTTTCTTTTTCCCCTTGCGAAAACCTGCCCCAAGCGTTATAGTAAGCACGTTGCAAAATAATTTCCAAAGAGAAAGAATATTTACCATGCCTTCGGATTTTGTCCATCTTCACTTACATACGCATTACAGTATGCTCGACGGAGCCTGTACCCCCTCCGGACTGGTCGGACTTGCCAAGTCTCTCGACATGGTCGGCTGCGCCATCACCGACCATGGATATGTGGGCGGTGCAGAGGATTTCCACAGCACTTTCACCAAAGCCGGATTGCGTCCCATTATCGGCTGTGAAATGTATATGGCTTCCGGCAGCCGCTTTGACAAGAGTCCGGCACAGGAACACCCCAAAGGCTACCACCTTGTGCTGCTCTGCGAAAACGACACCGGCTACAAGAGCCTCTGCAAACTTATATCAGAAGCCTACCGGAACGGCTTGTATTACAAACCGCGCATCGATATGGAGCTGTTGAGAGAGTACCACGACGGACTCATCGCCCTGTCAGCCTGTATCGCCGGTGAAGTTCCGCGCAAACTGCTCGATCACGACCTCAAGACAGCTGAAAAAGCTCTCGATCAGTACCTCGACATATTCGGCCCTGAAAACTACTTTCTGGAAATCATGGACCACGGTATTCCGGAAGAGCGCATCGTCAACCGCCAGCTGGTAGAAATAGCCAAACGGCGCGGTTTGAAACTGGTTGCGACAAACGACGTCCACTATCACAGACGCGAAGATGCCGCTGCCCATGAAGTCATGCTCTGCATCCAGACCGGAGCCCGTTTGAGTGAGCCGCACATGCAGTTCAATGCTCCGGAATACTACTTCAAAAGCGAAGAGGAAATGCGCCAGCTCTTCGGCGAGATTCCGGAAGCCATCACAAACACCAGGCTCATCGCTGAACGCTGTGAGATAAAGTTCGATTACGGCGCAAACCATTACCCGGTATTTTATCTGCCTGACGGCTCCACTCCGGATAAAAACACTCTGCGTGAGATCTGCCTTGATAACATCCCCATGCGTTATGATTTTGATCCGCGCAAGGAGTCGCTCAACGAATTCGAACAGAGCGTCATTGAACGTATGGACTACGAACTCGGAGTTATCGAGCGGACAGGTTTCTGCAGTTACTTTATGGTGGTGTCCGACTTTATCCGTCACGGAAAAAATCAGGGCGTTCCTGTAGGTCCCGGACGCGGTTCCGGTGCAGGAAGCCTCGTGGCATATCTCATGCTCATCACCGATATCGATCCACTCCGCTACGGTTTGCTCTTTGAGCGTTTTCTCAACCCTGAACGCGTCAGCCCTCCTGACTTCGATATCGACTTCTGCGAAAAAAGACGCAGTGAGGTCATTGAATACGTCCGCCAGAAATACGGCTTCGACAACGTGGCCCAGATCTGTACCTACGGACAGCTTAAAGCAAAGGCTGTCGTCAAAGACGTCGCCCGCGTCATGGGGTTTGATTTTGAACGCGGAAACGCCCTGACCAAAATGATTCCCGACGAGCTGAAAATGACCGTCGACAAAGCAATCGCACAATCACAGGAGCTCGCCGACCTTATCGAAAGCGACGAGGATGTCAAAAAGGTATTTGATTTTGCAAAGATCCTCGAAGGACTCAACCGCCAGACCGGTGTTCACGCCGCCGGCGTCATCATCGGCGACCAGCGGCTGGATAACCTCGTGCCGCTCTCACGCAGTGCCACAGGCGATATGGTCGTGCAGTATCCCAAAGAGCCGTGCGAGAACCTCGGTCTGCTCAAAATGGACTTCCTCGGACTGCGCACACTCACTATCATCCGCAACGCTCTGGATATGATCAAGGAGCAGCATGGTGTCGATATAAATATGTCAAAACTTCCGCTGGATGACGCTAAAACCTTTGAAATGCTCCAGAAGGGCGACACGGTGGCAGTGTTCCAGTTGGAATCCGGCGGCATGCAGAACCTCTGCCGCAGCCTCGGAGTTGAAACTATCGAACACATCATCGCTCTCGTTGCGCTCTACCGTCCAGGACCGATGCAGTTTATTCCTCAATATATCGCCCGAAAAAAGGGTGAAGAGGAAACTGTCTACGACCATCCCAACATGGAGCCGTACCTCAAAGAGACTTACGGCATCATGATCTATCAGGAGCAGATCATGCAGGTCGTGCAGGCCCTCGCCGGATACACTCTGGGCGGAGCCGATATTCTGCGCCGCGCCATCGGTAAAAAGAAAGAAAAAGTAATGGCAGAACAGCACGACGTGTTTGTCAAAGGCTGTGCTGAACACAATAATATCTCCGCCGAACTTGCGGAAGTCATTTGGGAAAAGATCAAGTTGTTTGCAGGATACGGCTTCAACAAGTCACACTCTGCGGCATACGGCGTTGTTACCTATCAGACTGCATTCCTCAAGGCGAACTATCCGGTGGAATTCATGGCGGCGGTGATGACCAGCGAAATCGAAAACGCCGAAAAGCTGTCGTTCCTGATTTCAGAGTGCCGCGGCATGGGAATAACCATACTGCCGCCCGATATCAACTCTTCCGGAATCAGCTTCTCGGTCGACAATGGCCGCATCCGCTTCGGACTCGGTGCCATCAA
>JAZQTR010000155.1:0-1860 GCA_045630865.1 Victivallaceae bacterium | reverse complement strand
TCAGAACGATGGTCGGACGGTTGTAGTCGCGTGCCAGACGCGAAGCCACAATACCGATGACGCCCTGATGCCAGTCGCGTCCGGCGACCAGCAGTGAGTAGGGACTCTGCCACGCCAGATTGCGCTCGATCTGTTCACAGGCTTCCTGATAGATTTCCTGCTCTTTTTCCTGACGTATGCGGTTGTATGTTTCGAGCTGGCTTGCGCAGTCGTATGCTTCGACGATCTGGGTGGATTCCAGAAGCTGCAGGGCGACGTTGGCATCGCCGACGCGTCCGGCGGCATTGATGCGCGGAGCCATTCTGAATGTAATATCAGACGGAGAGAGTTCGTTGCGGAGTTTGGAGCTCTCGATCAGAGCGCGCACTCCGGGGCGGAGCTGACGGCGCAGAGCTTCGATTCCGAATTTGACCATGATGCGGTTCTCGCCGAGCAGCGGAACGATATCTGCAACAGTACCGAGGGCGACGTAGTCCAGCACCTCTTCCAGACGGGTGTTGAAGCCGCCGAGGTTGTTCTCTCTGCCGTATTTGATGAATGCGTGAGATAGTTTAAAGGCGGCACCGGCTCCGGAGAGCAGCTGGAGATCCTCCAGTTCAGGATAGACTTTTGCATTGATGACCGCCAGAGCGTTGGGCAGTTCGCTGCCGGCTTCGTGGTGGTCGGTGACAATGACATCGATTCCGCGTCTGATAGCCTCATCGACAGCTTCGCAGCTGGTGATTCCGCAATCGACGGTGACCAGAACTTTGCAGGGACCGAAAGCCTCGTGAGCCTTGTCGAGAGACTCCGGAGTGAAACCGTATCCGTCATCGAAACGGTGGGGAATAAAGGAGTGCACAGTTGCTCCGTTCTGGCGCAAAACCAGTGCGAGCAAAGCACTTGCGGTGATTCCATCCGTGTCGTAATCGCCGTGGATAAGGATAGGTTCACGGTCAGAAATAGCCTGCCAGAGTCTGGCGCAGGCCTCTTTTATTCCCGGAAAACGGTAGGGATCACTCAGATTGCCCAGACGCGGATTCAGGAATCCGGGAATTTCACTTGCTTCAATACCACGGGAAACAAAATACAAAGCAACAGGACGCGGCAAAGCGTACTTGTTTTTTATCTCGTTTACTTTGTTTTCGTTAATTTCCCCCGACAGTTTCCAATTCTTAACACCCATTTTATCACTTTCTTGTTATTTGTCATTCTATAAAATAACCCTCTTTTACATCTGCTTCAAGTGAAAATTCAAAAAAACACTCACATTTGATGGAAAACCGGCTGCTTTTTCTGAAACTCATTTGCAAATAGCGTATTATCAGATGCGGGGCGGCTTGATTTTATATTTGTGACGTTGTATTTTAAGAGCAGGAAATATGAACAGTTACTACATTAAGGATGTTTCAAGTGTCCACTTCGATCGACAAAACAGCAGAACTTACCGAGTTCTTCTTTGCCGGTTTTGCTTCTGACGGCTCTCCGGCATATCCCGGCAACCGGGTGTGTCAGCTGCTCCGCGGTGTCGGCAGAGGTAATGACGCACTCTGGTTCAATACGGCAGCAAGGGAGTACCCCGGCGGCAGTCTGATAACTGCTCTTTACGGAGAGCTGTTCGAGGCGGTCATCCGGTTCGGAGTTCTTCCTGCGGAGCTGGCTGCCGGAGAGACTTCCGGCAGAGCAGATTTTCTGATTTCAAAGGCGGGTCTGCTGCTGGATTCTCTGTCAGATTGGTTCGCAGCTCATCTTGATGATGACGGAGTTATTCCGGGAGCAGTCCGGGAGCTTTGCGATGCTGTCGGCGATACTTCAAAGGAGACGGTGAAAAGCCGTCTGCTTGCAAGTGACCGTTTTGCTCACGACCGGGTGTTCCGTTAC
>JAZQTR010000154.1:0-11264 GCA_045630865.1 Victivallaceae bacterium | reverse complement strand
TCATCTCCACCGGATACAACGGCACTCCGCGCGGTGTCAAAAACTGCTGTGACGGCGGATGTCCGCGCTGCAACTCCAGTGCCCCCTCCGGAAGCAATCTCCACGAGTGTCTCTGCAGCCATGCCGAAGAGAACTCCATCGTTCAGGCCGCTTACCACGGAATCTCGGTCAAGGGCGCAACGCTCTACACGACTTACAGTCCCTGTCTGCTCTGTGCAAAAATGATAATCAACGCCGGAATCGTGGAAGTCGTCTACCATCAGCATTATTCGATAGATGATGTTTCCATGCGTCTTCTGCACGAAGCCGGAGTCGCTATCCGCTGTGTCGATGAGGATATAAAATGATTGATGTCGCCGACCGTCTGCTCTCTCTTGCCGATGCTGTTGCGTGGCGTGAGTCTCTCCGTAAAGAGGGCAGAAAACTTGTTGTGACCAACGGATGTTTTGATATTATGCATCGCGGACACGCCTCTTATCTTGAGGGAGCGCGAAAGCTCGGTGACGCCATGCTTATTCTGCTCAACAGTGATGCGTCAGTCAGGGCACTCAAGGGAGAGAGCCGTCCGATAGTCTGTGAGGATGACCGGGCGTTTATGCTCAACAGTCTGCGCTGTGTCGACCGGGTCGTGATATTCAACAGCTCCCGTTGTGATAAAGAGTTGGCGGCAATTGCCCCAGATGTTTATGTCAAAGCCGGAGACTATACGGTTGAGACTCTTGATCCTTCAGAGCGTCAGGCTCTTTTTGACTCCGGTACTGAAATTATTTTTATGCCTTTTGTCGCCGGATTATCAACGACCAATGTCATTGATAAAATCAAAAACAGTTGATCTATGTTTCAAATTTTTTCTCAACTTGACGCACTGCAGATAACTTTTCTGATTATAAGTGCAATTCTCATCGGCATAAACAAGACAGCGATTCCCGGTCTTGGACTCATTCCGGTTATGATGCTTGCTTCGGTTTTCGAAACCCGTCTTTCGACCGGAGTGCAGTTGGGAATGTTGGCAACCGCAGATTTGATGGCTGTGGCGTGGTATCGGCGCGGAGCAGATTGGAAAATCATTCTCCGGCTGTTTCCGTGGGCACTTGTCGGTCTTGCCGCAGGTTCTTTTATTCTGCACCAGATACCGGCAGACGACACCTTGTTTATGCGCCGTCTGATTGGCGGAATAGTACTGTTTCTTGCTGCGATAAGTTTTATCAAATCCCGTTTGCGTCCGGATCAAATTCCGTCCGGAGCCGGTCCTGCGGCATTTTTCGGTATTCTTATGGGAACGACCACTCAGCTTGCCAATGCTGCCGGTCCTGTTTCCAGCATCTATCTTCTGGCGATGAAGCTGCCCAAAGACCGCTACATGGGAACTGCCGCCTGGTATTTCCTTATACTCAACTGGATAAAAGTGCCGATATTCTTTTTTGAGGGCAGGATCACCGGCGAGTCAGTTCTGATCGACTTGGCAATGATACCGGTTCTTATTATCGGTGCGGCGATTGGAATTCTGCTGTTGAGAAAAATTCCCCAGCAGATTTTTGAGCGCATTATTCAGGTGTTTGTCGTCGCAGCCGCAGTAAAACTGCTGTTTTTCTGACGGATTTACTTTGCGGAACGGAGTTTTACGCCGAGGATCAGAGCGGAAACTCCGGAAACAATGATGCAGAGCGCAAGCAGCCACGAAAGCGACAGCAGACCGGTCACCGGTGCAACAATGAAGATTATTCCGACAAGAACAGTCAGAAGTGAAGATACCACACCGAGAGCCCCTGAATTTTTCGCTGTTGAGAGGCTCTGAAAACCTGATATCAGCTGCCATATTCCGATAATGACAATGCCGATACTGGCGATTCCCATCGTATTGAAGGTGCAGAGCAAGCCGAGTCCGAGCAGAAATATTGCCGGAATAAGCATCGCGATTCTTCCCGGGCCCTGGATTTTTACTGCAGAAATAAAGAGCGGAATACTGTCGATTATCAGCATGATTCCGATAACGACAAGTATGATGTTCATTACTTGAAGCGGCCGCATCCAGAAGAGGATGCCAAAGAGCAGCATAATGATTCCGCGCAGAATCAGGGAGCCTCCGAAGGCTTTGAAAATCGCGGCAAGCGGAGTTACGGAAACAGAAACGAAGCTTTCCGTCTGATCAGAGTTGTTGTTATCCATAAATTCTATCCTCCTCTTTGGGTTGATCTACTTACAATATAAGTCCCGCAGGAGTGTTTTTCAATGGCCGCGGAGAAGATTATTCAACTTGCTGTACAATTTTTGAGTGGCGGAAAGCTGACGCTTTTCCTCCGGAAGTTTAGGCAGTTTATAAAATACCCACAGTCCCGGTAGCAGCAACATGGCGGTAATGAAGAAATAAAGGCGGTATCCGCTGATAGGTGTTGAGGTGAAATATGGAACTGTTTTCAGAAGAAGTCCAGCGATGACCATTCCGGCAACACCAGAACCGACTCCGGAAATCACTGCCAGCAGAATTGCTCCGCCGACGCGGTGCGTGGTGTGGATAGTCTGCAGAAAGTAGTGAGTTGCGGCGTTATTGGACCAGACTACGATCGCACCCAGAATAAAAAACATTACCATCATTCCGATATACGGCTGTGTTTTATACGGAATCAGCCATGCAAACGCGCATGTCAGGTAGAGAATGAATGTCAATATCATATGCTGTCTTGGACCGATGGCCTTGGATATTCTGCTGCCTGCAAAACTCATGATACTTGCTCCGGCGGAAAGAGAGAGCGTAAAGACCATAACATCTGCATCGGTGGAGTTGTATCCTCTCTTGGCGGCAAGAGTGCATATGGGGATGATGAGGATATAGGCGAAGTTAAAGAGGAATCCCGCGATAAGCTGACCTCTCAAAATACGGCTCTTGAGACACCATTGCAGTTCCGGTTTGAGAGGCTTTGCCGCTGATTTTCGCAAATCCTCTGTCTCATCGATGGCCCGGAGAAATTTGGAAGAGGTAATTCCGCAAAATGAACCGAAGACAATGATGGCAACAAGAGTCCATAAGCTGTCATTGGATTTGATCAGCATGGTAATGGCAATCAATGTTGTAAGGCGGCAAAAGAAGAATATGCCGTTACTCCAGGCGAGTACTTTGCCTCTGGTGTTTTCATTGGTGAACTCTCCGACCAGCGGCTGCGACATAACGACACCGGCTGCCCGGAATCCGTAAAAGAAAAAGGCTCCCGTGAGCAGTAGTCCGATAGCGACCAACTGCATATTGCAGTAGCTGAAGACTGCGGCTGCGGCGACCATCATAGCGGCGACATTGCGGCATATCCAGAAAAAGCTCTGGGAGTATGCTCCTCCGCGTTTGGCGGCAACGGTTTTTCCGAGCGGAAGAAGCAGATATCCGAAGTAGAGCATTGACCCCAGGGTGGAAACAATATAGTCAGGCGCATTTATTCTGACTGCAAGAAGCAGAATCACGGTTTCTCCGAGGCACATATAGGATACGCCGTTGATGGCATAGAAGCCATAGTAGTTCAATTGGGATTTTTTCTGCTGCTGCGGAGTCAGCGGTCGGTTATAAATCATTTGTAAAATTCTCCTGTAATACTTATATAATATATCCGGCTTTATTATATAAATCAATAAAAAAGCAGGAAATGTCTTGCAATAATCCGCCTCGGGGGTTACTTTATCTGCGGTATATGAACCAAACATTTCAACAGGTGGAAAAATGAAAAAAGAGATAATCAAACTCTGGAGCGATCCGGAAATAAAATCAGAACTTCACTGTTACAGCCATCCCTCTTCAGGAGTCCGTCCGGCGATGCTGGTCATTCCCGGCGGAGGTTATCAGAATGTCTGCGAAGGACACGAGGGTTACCCCATTGCCAGAAGCTTCACCAAGTTGGGATTCCGCTGTTTTGTTCTTATTTACCGTGTGAGTCCACACCGTTATCCTGCTCCGCAGCTTGATGCGTACAAGGCGATGGAATACATCAGAACAAATGCCGAAAAGCTTAACATTATTCCCGACAATATCGCAGTGTGCGGATTTTCAGCAGGTGGACACCTTGCCGCTTCGCTTTCTGTTCTTGCAGAAGAGTTGGAGCAGCAGAAAAATGCTCCCAATGGAGTAGTGCTTGCTTATCCAGTCATATCATCCGGCAAGTGCGCCCATCGCGGCAGCTTCAAAAATCTGCTGGGCAGTGATTATGCGAAGCGTCAAAAAGATTATTCGCTTGAAAGACGCATTGTTCCCGGAACTGCTCCGGCATTTATCTGGCATACGGCAGGGGATACCGTCGTTCCGGTTGAAAACAGTATGCTGTATGCACAGAACATGTGGAAAGCCGGCAACAGATGTGAATTGCGGGTCTTTCAGATCGGCAACCACGGTCTTGCTCTCGGATACGGCAGAAAGGATATTGCCGAGTGGCCGCGGCTTGCAAAGGATTTTCTTATCCACAATGCCGGATTCCGGTTTCCGGAAACTCCGGTGTCGCGCACCGTTGTGCTGACTTTTGATGATGCAACAAAAAATCAAATCACGTTTGTTGCGCCATTATTGAAAAAATATGGCTTCGGAGCCACTTTCTTTCCCTGCAATTTTGATGTGGAATGGAGAAAAAAACACGCAGATACCCTGATGGATAAAAGCGATTTGAAAAAACTTCAGGATATGGGATTTGAGATCGGAAATCACACCGATAACCACAAAGTGATGACAAATCTCCCCCCTGGTGAGTGTGAAACAGAGATATCTTCTTTCAAACAGTACCTTGACTCCGCCGGCATCAAAGATGCGGTGTCATTCGCTTATCCCTGCGGAAACTACGATGAAAAAGTCATTTCAGTTGTGAAAGAGGCGGGATTCGTTCTCGGACGCACCATTGATTCCGGTGTCTGGGATGTGAAAAGGTGTGATCCTCTCAAGATTCCGGCAACTCCGATCGCCGGAAACAGCCAGTCTGAATTTTACAAAGCCGTCGATATGGCGAAACTTGACAAGCCAATAGTTCTCGTGCTCCATGGAGTGCCGGATACGGTTCATCCGCACTGCACCGTGAGCGAAGAGTTCTTCAAAATGATGCTTGAGTACCTCGCAAGTCTCAACTGCAGAGTGCTGGGACTTAACGAGGCGTATGAAATGCTGAAGTGATTTTTCAGAGCCAGCCCCAGGCTTCCGGGGCGGTCTCTGTGTAATTGAGGAAGAGTTTTTTGCTGTCGACGCCGTACTTCGCAAGGAGTGCGGCGAATTTTTCCGGCAGAACCGCTCTGACTTCCGGAGCGATTTTTCCAATCATCGCAATCGAGAGAAATGCGGAGTTTTCCGACACTTCGCCGCCGAAAGAAATAGTGAGACCGCTTTCGACTCTCACCTGGACGACTGCGACCGGTTTGTTGAGCAGTTCAGCACAGAGGGCGGTTATTTCGAGAGCTGCACTTTTTTCCTGTTCAGGAGTGAGGGCGGCGGATGTTTCAAATTTGATCGAAGGCATTGAGGAATCTCCTTATTTTGCTGATTTGATGACAAAGATATTGCATCCCTGCTGCGGAGCAGGGGGAATGGTGGTGAAGTAGACAGCGCAGCTTCCTTGTCCGGGAGCATTTTCAAACCACGGATTGAGTCTGAGAGAGTTTTCCGGCGGAGTGAATTTATAGTTTGAAAGCGGAAATGTCACCAGAAAGCAGCCGCTTGTTTCGCCGCTGTACGGAGCAAGAGGATATTCGTAAAATACACCGAGAACACCATCTTCTCCGTGTCTGCCGGAGAGTGCGGTCTGCATCGTTTTTTCATTGTGTGACTTATCCATACCGTTGATAACGCCGTTGCCGGCATAAACTCTTATCGTATCGAGATAGCTTTTGCCGACCCGGTTCTGGTATTCAGAAAGGAAATCTTCTCCGTGATTCCAGAGCATTGGGTATCCGCTGTTTGCCGGGTAGACGCAGAGTGTTGTCGATGGAGTTTTTGTGTCAGCGAGCCGCCATTCCGGCAGCTGCCAGGCACGGAAAAAAATCGGGTGGATACCGAGCGGAGCGAGAAACAAAAGAATAGCCGCCGCAGTACACATCGGGTGCTTTTTGCCTTTGAAACGGTACGAAGCAAGTGTTTCAACAGTTATCGCTCCGGCGCAGGCAAAGACGGCTGAAAAAATAATGTAAGTACGATCAGGACCAAGTCCGGTGACGGCTCCGGAAAGAAGCACTGTTACAGGTATGAGCAGCAGCGGAAGAATTTTGCCGGGCGCGACCAATGCTCCGGTAAGAGTTAAAGAGAGGAGCGCAAAACACCCGGTATTGAACAGAATATTGCCGCATTGTATAAAGTAGTTTCCGCTTACGCTCCACTTTTGAGCGGCTGTGAGCTGAGTATAGACCGCAATATAATACGCTCCGGCAACAACAACTCCTGCAATGAGCGCATAAATTATGAGTTTGGGCGGCTTTTTACGGTAACGGCAGGCGATCGTCAGCAGAAGTCCGGCAAGAAAGACCACGCCGGTGGGGACACTCAGAATGGTTCCGAGTCCGCCGAGGATGATGAGGATAAATCCGGTGACACTGTGTTTTTTGCTGTATTGCGGAGCAAAACAGGCAAATCCGGCTGCGGTCAGAGCGAAGAAAAATGCCTGCAGGATATAGCCTCTGGCAAGCACGCTGTAAATTGCAAGCGGAGCTGAACAGGCGGCAAAAACTGCGGCGATCAAACCGGCTCTGCGGCTGTCGCTCCAGACAAAAGTGACAAAGTAGATCAGCGGTATCAGAAGCACTCCGCAGGTAAGTGGAATGTATCTGATCGCAAAAAGATCACCGGTCACGGCAGATATTGCTTTGATGGCAATAGTATTCAGCGGATGGTTGTTCGGCAGAGAGAGAGAAAAGAGTATTTCTGTTATGCCGAGCCGGGAAAAAAACTGCCAGCTCCACAATTCATCGTACTGCAAAGAGCTGAACAGCATCCGGAGCCGCACGACAACAGCCAAAAGCATTACGCCGATCGCTGAAATGCGGAAGAGTGCAGCTGGCTGAATTTTTTCCAACTTACTGCTCCATAAAGAGGTTCCGGCTGGTGAACTGCGGATCGCTGGTCAGGTGGATACCCAGACGGCGCAGTCCCAGATCATCTCCGGTCGCAGGAATATGGCTGATGTGCATTTCGCATCCGTCGAGCTTGGGAAGCATTGCCATCGCCATGCGCGCCGCCGGATTGGCGGGGCCGCTTACGCTCAAGGCAACCAGCGTTTCATTGAGAGAGAGGCTGATCTGACGGTTGCGGAATACCTCTTTCTTGAGTTCTCCTACTGATTCAAGAACATTATCAGACAGCAGGGGGAGTGAATCCGGAAGTCCAGCAAGATACTTTATCGCATTGAGTACGCAGCTTGAAGCCGCGTGGAGCGTGGGAGAGTTTTTGCCGGTGATGATTTTGCCGTCCGGCAGTTCGATGGCGGCACCGCAGAACACGTTGTCGCTTCCCTTTCCCGGCTGTTTTGATGCTTCTTCTGCCGCTTTGCGAGCAGGAAGAACCACCTTGCGGTCAAGATCGCTCACGCCGAGTTCATCCATGAGCAGTTTGATCCGGTCGGCACTCTCTTTGTCACATTCACCTGTGGCGTAATCGCAGGATGCCTTGAAGTAGCGGCGGATGATCTCCTGTTTTGCGGCCTCTTTTACGGCCTCATCGTCGGTGATGGCAAATCCGACACGGTTGACTCCCATTTCCGTCGGTGAAACATAAAGCTGCTCCGGCGGCATGATGCGGGCGCAGATACGTTTTACCACCGGAAAGATCTCGACGTCACGGTTGTAGTTTACAGCAAGCTCGTTGCGGGCCTCAAGCTGGAAGGGATCAACCATATTGACGTCACCGAGGTCGGCAGTCGCCGCTTCGTATGCGAGGTTGACGGGGTGCTTGAGCGGCAGATTCCAGACGGGGAAAGTTTCAAACTTGGCGTAGCCGGCTTTGATTCCGCGCTTGAATTCGTGATAGACCTGGCTCAGACAGGTTGCCATCTTTCCGGAGTTGGGGCCGGGACCGGTGACGACCACGATGGGACGCTCGGTTTCAATATAGGCATTTGCACCGTAACCGCTGTCGCTGGCAATGGTGTCGATGTCGGTGGGGTAGCCTTCGATCGGACGGTGGGTGTAAACCTTGATTCCGCGGCGTTTGAGGCGGTTGAGGAACACTTTGACCGCAGGCTGATCGCAGTAACGGGTGACGACAACAGCCCGGACATCAAGTCCCCACTCTCTCAAATCATCAATGGTGCGCATGGTGTCAACATCGTATGAAACACCGAAATCGGCACGCATTTTCTTCTCTTCGATGGCTCCGGCATGGATGCAGATGATGATATCGACTTTATCTTTGAGTCGCTGGAGAAGTTTGATTTTGGCATCCGGATCAAAGCCGGGCAACACCCGGGCAGCGTGGAAATCACAGATGAGTTTTCCGCCGAATTCAAGATAGAGTTTATCGCCGAATTTAGCGGCACGTTCAAGAATTGCTTCAGACTGCTCGCGCAAGTACTTGTCGCTGTCAAAACCGATACTCATTTTCTTTTCGTCAATCCCTGTTCTGTATTTATACTGATATAACCTGTTTAATATAGCTTTCAAGGAGTTGGAAAACAAGCGGCTTTGCAAGATTTATTCAACAAAAATCCTGCAAAGCCGTCTTGACATATATGGTATATTGTGCTTACTCTTTCACAAGTTCGCAGACCATTCCATCCTGAACGAGGTGCTTGAAGCTGATGGTGTTGTCTTTTGCTTTTTTCACGGCGATCTCTTTGGCACGGGAGCCGTCATGGTTGAGCTGATAGACTTTCCAGTTTCCTTCGGGCAGCTTCAGGGTTATATCCGCTGAACCGTTTTTCACCAGATGGGGAGCTTTGCCCCAGCTGTAGAGGAAATTGAATGAGTCGTTGCGGTAGTGTCTGCCTTCAGACTGAATGTCGGTGAAGTGGAAAAGTGCGATACGTTTTGCATCGGCAAGAGTGGTCGTATCGTGAGGAATTATTCCGACAGTAGTCTGTGTGGTTGCGTTTCGGACCGAGAGGATTTTTCCGGCGAGCTTTGTTCCGGGATAGAGGCTGATTACTTCGGCACCCGGGGCATTGATGCGGAAACTTTTGTCGATGACGCTGAATCTCAACTGGGGTGTCCAGTAGAGCAGACCGCTGTCTGAAAGCCAACCGTTGTTCAATACCTTTTTGCTGTTGATTTTTTTGTAGAGATCTTTTGTAATCTCTTTTTCGCGCAGAACGATATCGAATTTTTCATCTGATTTTCCCTCATCGGAACCAATGCGGCTGACGAATCCGAGTGCAGAACATCTGCTGTCCCATGCCTGCCGTCTGTTTTTGGATGATTTGAGTGCAACGGTTTTGGGGGCGGCTTTGATTCCGCCGTGCAGAAAGATCGCACATCCCATGCGGTGGCTGAGGGCTTTTCCTGGATCGGTACAGAGGTCGAAGAAGTGACCGACTGAGTCCGGATTGAAATTCCTTTTAGAGGAGTGGCTGTAGGCGAACTGGAATATTCCGTCCCACTGCTGGAACGCCGCATATCCGGCGAGCAGAGCTGTTCCGTGCAGACGGTGGATGTTGGGGGCGGCATAATCAACTTCAGTGACGGTGAACGGCTTACCGAAAACTCTGGTCGGGAAGAGCTGCGCCGGGACATTGTTGACCGTTGCCAGCGGATCGCTCTGTTTGGGAATGATCGGCAGACTCCATGATTTTCCGGCAAACTTTGGGTGATCCCAATAAGAGTGGTTGTCGACGTAATCATAGTGAGCGCGCTGGGGAGCAAGATCGATCCAGTGCATATAGTTCTGGTCGCTCAAAGGCACATTGCATCCGAGGTCGCGGATGACTTTTTTCATCTCGTAGAAACGTTTGACGGCAAGATGATTGAGGAAATCCTGCATTTTAGCTTTGGGATTGCTCTTCTTGTATTCTGCAAACTTTTTGTTGTAGATGGCTGCCGTACGGCGTGAAGCATTCCAGACGGAACTCGGATTTCCCTCGTTTACCAGACTCAGAGTTATCAGAGCCGGGTCTTCGAGCAGAGACATTCCGGTATAGGGGTTCTTGTGGGTGAGGAAATTGAGGGCACCGGCTTTCCAGTTTTCAAACACCTTGTCTTCGATCCAGAAGAGGGCTTTAAATTCGCGCGGAGAGGCGATAGGGGCGTAGTCCGGAAGCTCAACTTTGGTGAAGTTGCGTCTTGAAACATAAGCGTCGGTTGTGATATACATGCCCTCTTTCTTTATGCAGTAGATGAGGTAGTCGAGTTTGTCGGTAAGTTCTGCATCCAGTTTCCGGGTGTCATTGCGGTCGCATATTTCGTTGTCGTGGTGGTGGATCCTTATGCAGTTGAAGCCGAATGCGGCAAGTCTTTTGGCAAGTTTCTCACTGTTTTCTTTTGAGTCGATCTGGCTGGTGCCGACCAGATTGGTTCCGTAGAACGTAACTGGGGTGTCGGGTTTTTTCTCGAAGACGAAGCGTCCGTTTTTAACAATCACTCTGCCGTATTTTCCGGCAGGAGCGTCGAGGCGGTGGGAGAAATCGAGGACACTGCCTTTTTTGACATCAAGAGCGTTGACTGCTTTTGAGTACTCTTTGCCCTCTTTGACGATGTATTCAGGGCGGAATGTTTTGCCGAGTGAAAACTCTTTTTTCAGAGTTACGGCAAGATCGAGAGAGGCGGCGTCAAAGCTTCCCTGACCAGGCATGATCGCAAAGCGGAATCCGAATGTTCCGGAGTTCCACTGCCGGTTATCCTGCAGGTGAATCTTGGTTTTTCCGGTAAAATCGACTCTTCCGTTTTTGCAGGGGAGCGCAAATGAGTCGGCACTTCCAGAGATGATCGTTGACTTTTTGAATTTTGCAGGGAAAGTGATTCTTTTGCCGTTTGCTTCCAGACCGGCGTTCCGGAAATCGTCGATCAGGAGTGAAGTGGCAAATCCGAGGAAATTGCATTTGAATTTGCCGTTGAATTTACCGTCGGCAGTCAGTCGCCAGCAATCTTTTCCGGAAGGGATGAGTTTGATGTCTATCGTTCCTGAAGCGTTGCTTTCAGAAAAAATCTCGACAACGATGTTGTTGTCGGATTCTTTGATTGCCTTGATCATACCGAAGCTTTCTGAAAGAGTGTAGGTCTTCCAGTTTGAGTCGCGCATCTGCAGTACGAACTCAACTCCGTCAGCCATAAGTTTTCCGCCTTTGGTAAAGCGGACGGCGGGAGCAGCGGTCAGCAGAAGAGTGCTTAACGTCAGCAAG
>JAZQTR010000153.1:0-17528 GCA_045630865.1 Victivallaceae bacterium | reverse complement strand
GGTACTCTCGATATACACACTGCCGCCGGCTCCGCCGTCACCGCCGTCGGGACCGCCTTTCGGCACAAACTTCTCGCGCCGGAAACTGCAGCAGCCGTTGCCGCCATCGCCTCCGCGCACTGTAATTTTAACTCTATCTACAAACATAGTAACCTCAACTTGAAAAAAAATCCCGGAAAGCGACAGCTTGCTTCCCGGGATTCTATCAAAAACTAAATTTTACTGCGTCAGAAACGCATTGCATCAGTTCGCGGCGACCGGAACGATGCTGACTTTGCGCTGCTCTTTGCAGAACTTGACAGTTCCATCGCAGAGAGCGAAAAGGGTGTAATCACGACCGCAGCCGACGTTGACGCCGGGACGGAAACGGGTGCCGCGCTGACGGACGATGATGGAACCGGCAGTGACGCTCTCACCACCGAAAGCCTTGATTCCGAGAAACTTCGGTTTACTGTCGCGGCCGTTACGGCTGCTGGACTGACCTTTCTTATGTGCCATGATAAAGACTCCTGTTATATAAAAATTATAAATTTATTCACTTGACGATTGCTTAAAATACCACACAACAAGCCAAAAGTCAAGTCGTTTTCACTTAAAAATCACTTATTTTCCAATAATGTCATCGACCACACCAAACTGCTTGTTTGCATCGATGGATACATCCGGCCTGGCTTCTTCACAACAGTCGGGACACCATCTGTTATCCGACAAGCTGGGAGTTGTTTCTTGCCCATATCACCTTGCGGCAGGGTGACAGCTCATCTTCGATGGTAAGGTCGAGGGTTTTTATCCCGGTTTTGACCTCCTGCACGAAGAGTCCGAAGAAGTCGGTTTTTTCGGCTGAAACATCTACCTCGGTGACACCTTTTCCGCTCTGGTAGATACGGACAGCACCCAAACCTTCGCCGCAATCGATGAAACCATTTTCACCGAACACCCGGACATACTCATATCCCCAGTGGTTCCAGTAGGGAGCGCAGGGGCCGGAGTAGTTGGATATACTGCTGGCAACACCACCGTTTTCCAGCGTCATCGAAAAGACCACCGCGCGGCGGCAATCGCTGTTTTCATGGTCGTTGCCGAGAGTGGTTTCACGTGCTGAAACATCAGTGATGTGCAGTCCGGTAACATACTCGATAAAACGCATATTGTAGATACCGACCTGACGGATGAGTCCGCCGTCGATATCCTCGCTTTTGGGGCGGCGTTCGTGCCACGGATAGCTTTTCTGACTGTGGACACTGATAACATTGCCGATAACGCCCTCTGAAATCAGGCGGCGCATTCCGCAATAGGGGGCGGCAGTATAAGTTCCCGCCTGCTCATGATAGATCATTCCGGTACGTTTGGAAGTTGCGATGATGGCGTCAAGCTCCTCTTCGGTGAACGCACTGGGCTTTTCTGCGTAGACGTGTTTGCCATGTTCCATGGCATAGATGGCAAGCTCCGGCTGTCCTTTGCGCAGAGGAGCGCAGATGGAAACGATATCTGCGTCGCTCTTTTCTATCAGCTCTTCAAAACTGGAATATATGGGGGCGCAGCCGCGGAGTTTTTCCGGAATACCGTCTTCCTCAAGTGCGGCAAAACCTGTGATCTTCACATCGGGCATATCGAATGCGTTCCACACCTGATGTCCGCCGCCGTTACCGTAGAGAGCAACGTTTACGATATCTTTCATTTGCTCAATACCTCCTCAAGAGCTTTTGCCAGCTGATCCGGACAGCTGGTGTTTCTTCCGCCGCAGCGGATGCCGGAAAGACGTCTGACAGCCTCCTGCGCCTCCATTCCCTTCACCAACGCGGCAATGCCGAGGTGGTTGCCGGGACATCCGCCGTGAAACACGACAGACACGACGCGTTTGCTGTCATCAAGTTCAACATCTATTGCGGCGGCACAGACCGCTCCGCAGGTGTCGTAAGTATACTTCATATTCTCTCCTTTATACAATAAGCATTGCAACAATAAGTAAAGTCAGCTCAACCACTCCGGCGACAAGGGTTATATCATCGCCGGATACCGGCTGATTTTCTTTCCAGATATGAGTTTTGAAATACCAGACAACTCCAACCGACAGAGCGGCAGAAGCAACAGTGAACAGCGGAGCTGTCCAGAAAGCGAAAAAGGCGATAACAGCAGGAATACCCCAGATAAACCGTTTTTCACGCATCTCAATATCTATGACCGGAACAGGATCACTTACCGCAAGGTAACTCTCAACTGTAAAAACTGAAGTCAGCAGCACGATCATCACTCCCCTTGCGCCGTTAACTCCGATGACGATGAGAGCGGCAATTTTGAGAAGCATCAATGCGGTATTGAGAGACGGAACAAACTGCTGATGATTTTCCTTAAACAGCAGTTTTGCACAGTTGCCGGAAACAAATTTGAGACCTCTGCCGGAATCTTTCAACTCCAGGATAACAAGAGCGGCAAATGCCCAGAGTATACTGCCTGCGATCTGCGATGGCAGAAGTATTCCGAGTGCAGAAATCAATACGCCGAGAGCGCATCCGCAGAGCGGAATAAGTGCCGCCTGCAACACCGGATCCCCCGGAGCATACTCTTCTGACGCCAGCGGATATCTGACATCGACGACCAGTTCCCAGGCATCCCTGAAAGAGTTGGCTAATGTTTCAAAGCTCTTCATCGTGCATAATTCTCCAATAGGCTTCGCTCATTTCGTTGTGGACACGTTCAGCGAGAGTCTTTCTGTTTTCGCCCTCTCTTATCTGCGTCACACCTATAATATAAACCCGTGCCTCGACTTTTTTCAAGCCGATGGCGTGCCAGAGATAAGTTCCAAATGGAGTATCTCCGAACCAGGCACTGCTTTTGCCGGGATCGCGCGGACAGGAGAAAAAGAGCAGGACTTCCACGACAGGACATCCGGCAGACTCCGCCGCATCAAAAGCGGTCGATTTAAAGGGAAGTATTCCGCTGCGTCCATCGGTACTTGTTCCCTCGGGGTACACCAGCATACTGACATTATTGGCGACCGTCCGGGATATCTCCTGCGCCGTTTTTTTTGCTTCGAGCCGCTTGCTGCGGTCGATCCACACCGGACGTGAAAGCGCAACCACCTGCCCTATAAACGGAGTGTACTTCAGCTCTTTTTTGGGAGCGAACCTCACCGGAAACAGCGATGCATTGACCAGTATATCAAATGGTCCTGTATGATTGCTGACGATAAGTCCGCCGTGTTCAGGAATATCGCCCGTAACACTTATCTTCAATCCGGCCAGCCGTGCCGCCACCAGAGCCCAGACCCGGGTAAACTCCGCCGCGCGGCGCATGGCTTTATCCTCCTTGCGGAACATGGTGAAGCAAAGTGCGGCAACTCCAATGAAAACACTCCAGAGCGAGAGGGTCACCATCCGGAATATCCGGCGCAGAACTCCGCAGATCGTATCAAACCAAACCATAAAAGCTCCTTCAAGCTCAAAAATCAGATATCTGTCAGAGTATTATTATAATACTCTTTTATTGATTTTACAACTTGTATATTAAAAAAAATGTGGTATAGTAAAGCTCAAATCATATATATGGAGTATATATCATCCGAAAGAGAGGATTTTATGCCGAGAACGGTAGCATACGACACCATTGTCAATGAGGTGGCAAAGCTCTGCGGAAAAGCCGCGTGTGAATTGCCGGAAGATGTCAAAAAGGTGCTTTTCTCATCAAAAGAGCGTGAAACAACCGCCATGGCGAAAGACTTTTTCGACCAGTACAAAAAAAATTCTGAAATATCCGAATCCACCCGCCTGCCGCTCTGTCAGGACACCGGATTTGCGGTTTATTTTGTCGAATACGGAACAGAGGTGCAGCTCGACAAATCAGATATTTACAGCGCGATAAATGACGGAACCCGCAAAGGATACGGTGAGTATTACCTGCGCAAATCCATCGTTGCCGATCCGCTTTTTGACCGCAAAAACACCCGTGATAACACTCCGGCAATCATCCACCTCAAGCTGGTTCCCGGAGACAAAATCAAAATAATTCTCGCCCCCAAAGGCGGCGGCAGTGAAAACATGAGCGCAGTGAAGATGCTCAAACCATCCGACGGCAGACAGGGAGTCGTTGACTTTGTGGTCAACACTGTCGTCAACGCAGGAGGCAACCCCTGCCCTCCGACCGTAGTCGGTGTCGGCATCGGCGGAACTTTTGAAATGGCGGCTTTCCTTGCAAAAAGTGCGTTGCTGCGTGAAATCGGCAAACCGGCGGATGATGAACGCTATGCAGAACTCGAGAAAGAGATTCTTGAAAAGATCAACGCTTCCGGCGTCGGCCCGCAGGGTCTGGGCGGAAACGTCACCAGTATCGCAGTCCACATCCAGCATCACCCCTGCCACCTTGCCAGTCTTCCGGTGGCGGTCAACCTCAACTGCCATGCGGCAAGACACGCGGAGCTTACAATATGATAAAGAATATAACCACCCCGTTTTCAGCAGAACAGGCGGCAGAACTCAAAGCAGGAGATCAGCTCCGGCTCACCGGAGTCATCTATACCGGACGCGATGCAGCCCACAAACGGCTGGTCGCTCTGCTTGATGAAAACAAGGCTCTTCCGGTAGATCTGCAGGATCAATTCATTTACTTCGTCGGCCCCTGCCCGGCTCCTCCGGGATTCCCCATCGGCAGCGCAGGCCCCACCACAAGCTACCGCATGGACGCCTACTCCCCCAGGCTGATAGCTGACTGCAAACTCCGCGGAATGATCGGAAAAGGCAACCGCTCCAAAGAGGTCGTTGAAGCGATGAAGCAGCACAAGGCCGTCTATTTCGCCGCCACCGGAGGCGCAGGAGCCCTTATCGCCCAGTGCATCAAAAAAGCGGACATCGTTGCCTTTGAAGACCTCGGTCCGGAAGCGATATACCGGCTCGAAGTCGAAGACTTTCCGTTGACCGTCGCCATCGATGCTGACGGAAACACCCTCTACTGAAAAGGAACTCCCGGATAATGAAGATGAAGACCCTCTTTATCACCTGCGGAGGAACCGGCGGACACTTCTACCCCGGTCTCACCATCGCAAAAGAGTTCAAAAGCCGCGGTGGAAATGTTCTGCTTCTGCTTTCCGGAATCCATGCTGTAAGACAGGCAGAAATAGCCCGTGAATCCGGAATAGCTGCAGAAATACTGCCGCGGATGCCCCAACCCTTCAAAAGTCCGTTCAAATTCATTTCCGGCGTCATCGGCGGCTCCTGCAAATCACTGCGTCTTTTCAGAACCGGAAAACCTGACGCTCTGCTCGGCATGGGCAGCTTTGCCAGTATTCCTGCCGTCGTCGGCGCGAAGCTTACCGCAACTCCGCTCTTTCTGCACGACGGAAACGCCAGAATCGGCAGGGCAAACAGATTTTTCTCCCGCTTTGCAAAACTGCTGGCGACGGGTTATCCGGCAGTAAATGCCGACAAAACAAAATGCAAAACCATAGAAACCGGAATGCCGGTACGCCAGACGCTCCTCGAAAAGGCTGGCTTGTCTAAATGCGATGCCATTTCAGAACTCAACGAAAAGTTTTCCTCCGGACTTGACTGCAATCTGCCGACTGTGCTTGTGTTCGGCGGAAGTCAGGGTTCGATAGTTTTCAACCGCTGTTTTCCGGAGGCTTTCTGCAATATTTCCGGAATAGGTTTTCAGGTTCTGCACCTTACCGGCAGGGGAAAATCCGATGAAACGCTGCAGCTCTACCGCGAGGCAAAATTTCCTTACCTCGTGCTGGAAAGCAGTGAAGACATGCACCTCTTTCTGTCGGCAGCAGACATTGCGGTATGCCGCTCCGGAGGCAGTTCTCTTGCCGAGCTTGCCCTCTTCGGACTGCCTGCTGTTCTGATTCCCTACCCCTATGCCGCCGAGGGTCACCAGACCGATAACGCCAGAGTGTTTTCAGACAGAAACGCCGCGATCCTCGCCGACATACCGGATAGCGACACGACACAGGCAGGGGAAATAATTTCACAGCTCCTGCAATCGCCGGAAAAACTCAGAGAGATGTCATGCAACATGCGTCTGCTCGCCAAACCGGATGCGGCAGCCGATTTACTGAAGATTATAGACAGTATTTTGTAATTACATATTTTGTTACAAGAGGAACATCGTGAAGTACAACTCAAAAAAAATTGCCTGTGCCGGTGCGGCACTCATGCTGGTTGCATCCGGCTGTGCAGCAACGGCAAAAAATGCCGAAATATCACCGAAAGAAGAGAGAAATACCGTTATGTCAAAAACAGTTCTGCGGACAGACGCTCCGGCGTTGAGATTTCCTGCAATAATTCCCATCTACGGCAACGATGATGAAAAACTGACCAATACCCGTGCCCTGATCAAACACCTTCACGAAACGGCACAGCTCACTGAATTTGCCATCTGTTTTCCATTGAACCCGCAAGGCAAAGATCCTTACCAAAAGATAAAAGCCTATGCTGAACGCTTCGGCAGATTGAAAAAACTCAATGATATTCCCGGGATCCGTATCGGAGTTTTGATGCAGCAGACTATCGGACACAGCGCGACCTGGAACACTAATCCCAATCGAGATCTCCCCTGGCAGCGCACAGTTACGATGAGTAACGCGCCCAGCATCCGTTTCTGTCCGCTTGATCCTGACTTCCGTGAGTACATCCGCAAGGCGACATCCAGTATCTTCGCCCACAAGCCTGACTTCACACTCTGGGATGATGACCTGCGGCTTTATATCCAGAAGGAAATTGAGTGCTTCTGTCCCCGTCATGTCCAGTATTTCAACGAAAAGTACGGAACCAATTACTCGGTTTCCGAACTTCAGTGCGCCATAAAGAATGCCCCTGCCCACGATCTCCTGCTCAAGCAGTTTGCCCAGGCCAGACTTGAAACGCTCCTCGGCTTTATCAAGATGATCAGAGATGAACTTGACAAGGTCAATCCGGATGCTTACGGAATACTGTGCACCGTCGGCACCCAGCTGCCGGATATGGCAAAACTTGCCGCTGCGACCGGCGGAAAAAATCCTCCGGCTGTCAGAATCGGCAGTGGTCTTTATCTTGAAAGAGAGCCGCGCACAATCGTATACCGGATGGCTCAGGCTTCGATCCAGGTCGCTTCTCACCGCGATAACCTTGCGGAGATGCTCGACGAGAGCGACACCTGTCCGCACAGCCTTTTCAGCAAAACAGCGCAGACGATGAACCTGCACATCATCTGCGGATTACTCCATGGACTTGACGGCGGCAAACTCTGGATCGCCAACACCAGATTTTACGATCCGGAACCCATCATTAAATTTCCGCAGACCGTAGGTGAAAACCAGGGTTTGTACCGTGAACTGCACCGCACGCTCAAAGGAGTAAAATGGCAGGGAGCTGCGTTCAGTGTTCCGGCTCCTGAAAACGATCCCCATCCGGAATTTCCGGGAGATTTCTACCGCGAACTCAACTGGGTCGCGATGATGACAGGCTACTTCGGACTGCCGGTAAAATACGAAAAAGCAGAGGTCAAAGGCGTACACCTTCTGGCAGGAAATCAGGTGAAATATTTCACCGATGCCGAGATCAGGCGCTTTCTTGCCGAAGGCTGTATCCTCGATGCCAAAGCTGCACAGCTGCTCGAAGAACGTGGATTTTCCAGTCTGACCGGCGTCAAACCGCAGCTGATCACCAAAAAAATCGCTGCCGGAGAGTGGATGAAG
The DNA here is from genome assembly GCA_045630865.1 of Victivallaceae bacterium. Lineage (GTDB taxonomy): Bacteria > Verrucomicrobiota > Lentisphaeria > Victivallales > Victivallaceae > UBA1784. Next base: position 9,862 of record JAZQTR010000153.1, on the reverse strand, counting down.
TATTTCACCTATCCTGTAAGAGTTTTCGGCAGCAGACAGTATGAGTTGACTGCAGCGGATAAAAACAATCCTCCGGAATATCTCTCGGAGTTCCGCGACACTCAATACTACCAATCGGAGGAAACCGTCAAGGTCTGCGACGGAGCTGCCATGTTCAAAAACGCTTCAGGCGGAATCATCATAACTGTTCCGTTTGAAATATGCGACAACAGGATCGGCATCGTTCCGGAGCGTCAGGCATATATGCGGAAAATCTTCTCTCTTGCCGGAGTGCTTCCGGCGTGGAATCCTGAACCGTTCGACGTCTATTTCCGTTTCGGAAACCTGCCGTCAGGTCAGGATATCGCCGCCGTATGCAACATCAGCTACGAGCCGATGGAAGAGGTCCGTATCGGAGTTGAAAAAGTTCCGGCAAAGATAGAAAAACTTGCCAGGGACGGAGGTTGGGATGTCTGCAACTTCACAGTCAAAAACAACATCATCACCATTGAAGATCAGCTTTATTGTGCTGACTCCGGAATCTACAAATTCACCTATTGAGAATACATAAATGAATATTTTACTCTCCTCAATCATTGTGCTTACTCTGCTCTGCGGATGCAGCAGCCCCAATGGGGTAAAAATGAAAAATCAGATAAAATACCCGGAAGCATTTGCAAAACTGCGGACAGACGCCCCTGCCCTGCGCTTTCCGGTTGTCATGCCGATATACGGCAATGATGATGAAAAACTGACACAAACCGTAAGTCTGATACAGCATATTTACGAAACAGCAGGATTGACCGAGTTTGCCATCTGCTTCCCCCTGAATCCGCAGGGTGATGATCCGGATGAGAAACCGCAGATATTTGCCAAACGTTTTGCAAAATTGAAAAAGTGTGTCACCAATCCGGAAATCAAACTCGGAGTTTTGATGCAGCAGACCATCGGAATGAGTGCCACATGGAACAAGAACCCTAATCTGACTCTGCCGTGGCAGCGCACGGTTACGATGAAAAATGCGCCTTCGATCCGCTTCTGTCCGCTCGATCCGGATTTCAGAAAGTATATCCGCAAGGCAACCTCCGGAATTTTCGCCTCAAAACCTGATTTCGTGATCTGGGATGATGACACCAGACTTTACATTCAGAATCAGGTTGAGTGTTTCTGTCCGCGTCACGTTGAGCACTTCAACAAAAAATACGGTACCACTTATACTCCGTCAGAATTGCAGCAGACTATCAAAAATGCTCCCGGCGGAGCGGATATCATCAAAAAATTTGCCGATGCCAGACGCGAAACTCTTGTCGGATTCGTTTCGATGGTAAGAGCTGAGCTTGACAGATATAATCCGCAGGCACACGGCATCTACTGCACCAACGGCGGACACCTCAACGATATGCCGTACTATGCCAAAGCCGCCGCCGGAAAAAACATCTCTGCCATGAGGGTCGCCAATGGTGCTTATCTGGAAAAATCGGTGAGAAATATTCTCTTAAAGCAGCCCGGTGCCCAGCAGATAGTTATCTGGCACCGCGATCAGATAGATGAGCTGCTCGATGAGAGCGACACCTGTCCGCACAATCTTTTCAGCAAGAGCGCGCACACGATGAATTTCCACATCATCTTCGGACTGCTCCACGGTCTTGACGGCGGTAAACTCTGGATAACCAACACCAGATTTTATGACCCGGAACCGATCGTCAAATTTCCGCAGACGATCGGCAGAAATCAGGGATTGTACCGTGAACTGCACCGCACGCTCAAGGGTGTAAAATGGCAGGGCGGACAGCTGACTCTTCCGCCCCCCTGGAGCGATCCGCGTCCGGACTTCCCCGGCTCATACCGCAATCTCCACAGCTGGGATACCAGAGTCACCACTTACTTCGGACTGCCGCACAGATACGCCAAACCATCCTGCAAAGGCATCCATATGTTTGCCGGAAAACAGATAGATTATTTTACCGACAGCGAACTTGAATCCTTCCTTGCGGACGGTTGTATTCTCGATGCCGCAGCTGCGGCAAAACTCGTTGAACGCGGCTTCGCAGATCTTGTCGGAGTGAAACCCGAACGCATCACCGAAAAGATCGCCGCCGGAGAGTGGATGAAGTGTTTCGACTATCCTGTCAGAACTTTCGGCAGCAGACAGTACGAGCTGATCACCGTTGACAAAAACAATCCTCCGGAGTATCTCTCGGAGTTCCGCGACAGAGACTACTACCAATCGACAAAATCTGTCAAAGTCTGTGACGGAGCTGCCATGTTCAAAAACGCCAGGGGAGCGAAGATCGTAACAGTGCCTTTTGAGGTATGCGATTCGCGCATCTCTCTGGTTCCGGAGCGTCAGAACTATATGCGCCGCATCTTCGATCTGATGGGCATACTTCCGGCATGGAGTCCGGAGCCGTTCGACGTGTATTTCCGCTTCGGAAATCTGCCGTCGGGGCAGGATATCGCCGCGGTCTGCAATATCAGCTACGAGCCGATGAGGGAAGTGCGGATCGGTGTCAAAAAAGTTCCGGCAAAGATAGAAAAACTTGCCAAAGACGGCGGCTGGGATGTCTGCAATTTCACAGTTAAAGAGAACATCATCTCCATCGCAGACCTGCTGCGCTGTGCCGACGTCGGCATCTACAAATTCACCTACTGAAACAACCCTGTATCGCAGCCTCCGGAACATAAAAACTCCGGAGGCTTATTTATTTTATAAAAACATCCGTTCAGGGGGATATTGACGCTTGATATTTTGCAGTTTTTCAGGTATATTTCATTATGACAATTTTGTAGAAATATCATACTCAAGAGAAAATGCAAGAAAGCAACAACAATAAAACATCCCGCGCTCCGTTTCTGATACTCATTGCCGGAGTGATAATCGTCATCCACCTTGCAGTGATCTTCGCCGTAAAAGGGTGCAGCAGAACAAACACACAGGAAGATACAGCAAAGTCAGAAACTCCTGCGGCAGCTGCTCCGGCACAGAAACAGACTGAAGAACCAGGATTCTGGGAAAAACTCTTTTCCGGCAAAAAAGAGAAAGTCGAAACACCGGCTGAAAAAGTAACCGTTCCGGAGCCGCTTCCCGAAGCAAAACCGGCAAAAACTATCACTGTTTACCGCAAAAATGTGACTGATGTGCCGGGATTCGGACGGGCATTTGATTTTTCCAAAGCAAGACATGGAGATCTTCCGGAGTCCCTTGTTCCCGGCAGCAAACTTGCCAAGAGCGGCATCGTTGTTGACTTGAGCAGCCGCAAAGTTCTGTGGGAGAAAAACTGCACTCTCAAGACCGGAACCGCCAGCATGGCAAAACTTATGACCCTGCTGCTCTTTATGGAGTATCTCGACAGCAATCCGGATATAACGCTCGAAAGCGAGGTTGCCGTCCCCTCCGGAGTCATGAAAGTCCCCCGCACCGGAGTTGTCTATCTTGCTCCGGGTGAAAAATTCATTTACTCCGACATCGTCAAAGCCGCAGCGATCAAAAGTGCCAACGATGCAGCAGAGATGCTTGCGATATGCGTGGATGGAGACTCCGACAAATTTGCCGCCAGAATGAACAGAAAGGCAGCTGAACTCGGAATGAAAAACAGCCGCTTTGTCAATCCTCACGGTCTGACCAAAACCATCGGCAAAAACAAAAGTGACTTTTCCACCTCGACGGCACTCGACATGGTCATCCTCGCCGAGCGTCTGCTTGAGTACCCGGTACTTATGAGTTACTTTTCCACCCAGCAGGAAAGTTTGAGAAGAGTCAAACCTCTCGTATATACCAACACCAACCGCCTGATAAATCCACGCTATCCGGGAGTTGACGGAATGAAAACCGGCTTCACCCGCGCCGCCGGCTTCTGCCTCACCTTCTCCGCCAAGCGCAACGGGAAACGCATTATGGGATGTGTTACCGGCTTCAAGAGCCGCGTCGACCGTGACCGCTTCTGCCGCCTTCTGGTGGATTGGGCATACAATCCCGACAAACCTGTTGTCAGAAAAACCGAAAAGAAAACCGTCAAGCAAACCCGCAAAGTTCAGAGTACAAAACGTCAAACCAAAAAATCCACCGGCAGTAAAAAGAGGTAACTTCTACTATGGATATAACCGCAAAATGGATATGGCTCAACGGCGCACCTGCCGGAGAATATAACGCTCACGTTGTTTTCAAAAAAGATTTCCGCCTCGAAACTCTGCCGCAGGCAGCCGTCGTCGCGGTCACGGCAGACACCCGATACCGCTTAAAAATCAACGGTCAGTGGTGTGCGGATGGTCCGGCAAGAGCTTACCCTGATCATTACAGCTACGATGTCATAGACGCCTCTGCTCTTTTGAGGCAGGGACTCAACCGCATTGAGTGCGAAGTACGCTTTTTCGGCTGCGGAACATTCAAGCAGCTTCCGCAGCGCGGCGGATTTCTCTGCCAGCTGGATGCTGACGGCAATACGCTTATTACCTCCGACGAAACGTGGGAGTCTGCTGAAATTCCCCAGTGGGTGAAAAACACATTGAAATCCTGCCCGCAAATGGGCCCATGGGAAATGTTCGACGCCTCCGTTACAACTCCGCTCGAGTGGAAACAACCGGAAGTGATCTGCGGAGCTCAGGATGGCCCGTGGAAAAACCTCTATCAACGCGAAACTCCCATGCTGACCCGGGAAGAGGCTCTGCTCAAAAAGGTCATCTCCTGCCGGGCGGTCGCAAAAGAGTACGACACTATCGGAATCTATCCCAACAAAATGGTGTTTCCCGAAGCGTTTGTCGTGAACAATCAGGATGTATCCCCGATGATACTGGCGGCAGAGGTAAACTCCCCCTGCGATCAGGAAATATCCATCAGATATATCAACATGCTCTGTTCCGTCAACGGTAAAACCGCTGATGACAACGGCGTGTTCAAAATCAAAGCAGGAAAAAATCTCATCGTCTGCGCCATGCGCGTTCTCTGCGGACATGACGCGAACTCGATCGCCGCTCTGGATAAATCATACGGTATCGAGATCGGAAACATCCATTGCAAAACATTCGATGAGCTTTGCTCCCTGACACCGGATATTCCGCTTTATCCCTGGGCGAACAGCGGGTTTCAGGAAAAAGTCAAAAAATATGAAACTCTGCGCGAAGCTGCTTTCAAGTTCAAGACTGTCGAAGAGTTTAAATCTGCATATCCGGAGTCGAAACTGCTGACGGAAAAAGAGCTTATCGAGTGCGCCGGAGCGATCTCGACGCTTTACGCCCGATATCCGGATAAATGCGTTAGAGTAGACGACCCACAAAACATCGTCTATCCCGATGACCGTGACACCGTCATCTATCCTGCCGACGGCTGCGATGTGGAGCTGCTCTGCGACCTCGGAACCCAGAGCGTCGGTTACTGGAACTTTATGCTCAACGCTTCCGCAGGTACAATTGTTGACATTGCCGGATTCGAGTACGTCACCCCCTCCGGAGTTCTTCAGCAGCCCGGAGAGCGTTACAACAACTCCATGCGTTACATCTGCAAAGATGGTTTCAACCGCTTCACAAGTTACCAGCGCAGGGGCGGCAGATATATTACCATCACGCTCCGCAATATCACGTCCCCGGTCAGATTCCGCAGTTTCCGGATGGTGGAATCTACCTACCCCACGGTTTTCACCGGAGATTTTCACTCCAGCGACTCGCGTCTTGATAAAGTCTACGAAATATCCGCCCGCACTCTTAAACTCTGCATGGAGGATACCTTTACAGATTGTCCGCTCTACGAACAGACTTTCTGGGTTGGCGACAGCCGCAACGAATCGATCTTCGCAATGCACTCATGCGGAGCTTACGATCTGGTGCGCCGCTGTATACGCCTGACCGCGGAATCCATGGATCACCTGCCGCTCATCGGATGTCAGGTTCCGTCAGGATGGAGCTGCCATATCCCCTCATTCGGCTACCTCTGGACACTGGCGGTCGAAGACTACTATATGGAAACCGCCGACACAGATTTCCTGAAAGAACTCTTCCCGAAAGTCGAAGAGCTGATGGCAAGATCCCTCAAGCTCTGCGATAACTCCACCGGACTGCTCCGTACAATGGACTGGAACTTCCTCGACTGGAGCAATCCCGATACCGCCCATCCCTATCTTCTCTATAATACCATCATGTTCATCGGCGGACTGCGCTGCGCCTCAAGACTCGCCGCTCTTCTGGAAGATGAAAACAAGAGCCGGAACTATGAAGCCGAAGCCGCAAAACTTTCCGGCGTACTCTCGAAATACTGGAACGAGCGTCATCAGGCTTACGTTGAATCGATGGATGACGATGGCAAATGCAGTGAGGTCTATTCGATCCATACCAGTTTACTCGCCCTGCTCTTTGATGCCGCAGATGAAAACTGCATATCCTCGGTGCGCGCCAACATACTCGGCGGCAGGAGCGATCTGCTTCCCGTAGGATCACCGTTTTTCACTTACTACCTGCACGCAGTATACGAGAAGCTCGGTGCCTGGGAGCAAAGCTACAGCAAGGCGAAAAAAGATTACTTCGAGATCCTCGACTTCGGAGCAACCACCGTCTGGGAAACTTTCGCGTTGGCCACTTATGACCACACTCATACCAGTACAGAAAGTTTCCCGACCCGCAGCCACTGTCACGCCTGGTCGAGCATTCCGCTTGAGATGTTCCCGCGGCTCATTCTCGGAATAAGACGTTCCGCCCCCGGATGTACCTCTTTCACCATCAGCCCCTACCCCGGCGACCTCGACTATGCCAACGGCAGCCGGGTGACTCCGCACGGAACAGTCAGCGTCAGCTGGAAACTCGACAGAGAAGCCGGTAAATTGTCCATCACCTGCCGCCATCCGCAAGAGGTGGAGTGCAAATTCGTTTCCAACGTCTGCATAGATGAATTTGATGTTGAATATCAGGATGTAATAATTTAAGGAGCCGTATATGGAACTTTTCCAACACTCATTCTGGCCGGCCGCCTGCGCCTTTGCCGGAGTTACCATCGCCTCATTCGCGCTGGTGGAATTCGGCCTGTTTATCGCCTCGCGCTATCGTGAACGCTATCTGCAGGAGGCAAAAACAGAACTTGATGACGTTCTGATCCAGATGCCGGCCGGCAGAGTGCTGGATATATCCATCGCAGTAAGCACGCTCGGAGCAGTCCTTGCGCTGGTGCTGACTTCTCTTCAGATGGATGATTTCGCCTGGCATTGGGGAATCATCTTCGCGGTTGCAGCCGGTGCTGTGCTCTTTCCCGTGCCGCGCATTCTGCTCAAAGCCATCAGAAAGAGAAGACAGCGCAAGTTCAACCTTCAGCTCGAAGACGCCCTCGGAATGATGTCGAGTGCACTCAAGGCAGGATTCAGTATCCATCAGGCTCTGGATGAAATAGCCAACTGTGATATGCATCCGGTGGGTATCGAGTTCCGCCTGCTCACCAACGAGTTGAGATTGGGAGTCCCGCTGGATCAGGCTCTCGACAATATGAGTGCCCGCGTGGAGTCAGACGACTTCGATCTTGTAGTCACGGCGATCATAACCGCAAGACAGACAGGTGGAGAACTTTCAGGAGCCCTCGAGCGGGTTGCAGGTTTGATCCGTGAGCGGGTCAGAATCGCCCAGAAAGTCCATGCGCTTACCGCGATGGGAAGACTGCAGGCTCTGCTCATCGGAGCAATGCCGTTCCTGCTTCTTTTCGGACTCCACCATATCGCACCGCAAATGATGCAGATGTTCTTCAACAGTGCCGTCGGAATATTTGCCCTCGCCGCAGTGATCATACTGGTCGTCTGCGGATTCTTCGCCATCCGGAAAATAACCACAATAGAGGTCTGAAATGAGCAGTTTTCTCACCTTTATCACCGCAGTTTTCGCCGGAATATCCGCCGGATGCTTCTTCTATCTCGGAGCAAAAGCCGTTTCAGGTGCAAAACTTGACTCGCAAAATCAGGAAAGCACCAGAAGTCTTCCTCTGCTCATGCGCCTGCTGCGTCCGCTCTGCGGTCTTTTCCGTCCGCTCACAACCAGAAATGAACTTGCCGCCTGGAAGAGCAGCTGTGCAGTCAACCTGAAAATGGCAGGCTTTACCGAAGACGAATTCAACGCCGAAGATTATCTGTCAATGCGTTTTGTGTTTTTCGCCATCTCACTTTGCATGCTGATACTCGGAGTATTTTCCGGAAGAGCTTTGATAATGTTCATCATGGCGATACTCTTCGCTTTCTATCCTGAAGCGTGGCTCAAGGGAGCCATAAAACGCCGCCACACTGCAATCATGAAAGCTCTGCCCAACGTGCTGGATCTGCTCACACTCTCGGTGGAGTCCGGACGCGACCTGATTTCCAGTCTGCGCGATATCCTTGCCAAACGCCGTCAGGATCCGCTGGGCGAAGAGCTGTTGAGAACTTTCCACGAAATACAGCTCGGACGCAAACGCACCGAAGCTTTGCGCTCACTCTCTGACCGGGTACGTCAAGTCGATCTCACAGCAACAGTGAATGCGATCATCCAGGCCGAAGAGCTGGGCGTCAGTATCGGAAAACAGCTGCGTATTCAGAGCGACAGCCAGCGCGCAAAGCGTTTCTCTCTGGCTGAAAAACTTGCCAACGAAGCCAGCGTGAAGATCATCATTCCGGTCGTCGTATTCATTCTTCCGGCTGTATTCATCATTCTGCTCGGACCGCTTGCCGTACAGACCGCAAGGATGTTCAGGTAATGATCAAAATCATTGAAACGGGAGCCGTTATAGCGCATAGTCCGCTTTTCGCCGACAGCTTTTTCCAGCGGCTGACCGGAATGCTCACCCGGAAATTTTCACCGTCGCTCGACGCCATAATCTTCCGCAACTGCAACGCCATACACACATTCGGCATGCGCTTTGCCATAGACGTCATTTTTATCACAGACGACAACCGGATAACAGCAGTTTTTCCGGACGTAATACCGTGGAGAACACGCGGTACGAAAGGCAGAAAACTCACGGCAATCGAGCTTCCGGCAGGCAGCATCGCAAAATTCAGCATAAAGAGCGGAGATTTTGTCGAATTTACTTGAAATATGATCCCGTGCGGTTTGACAAAATCAACTGGTGTGATTATTTTATAAGAGGTATATAGTATAATTTTGCAAAATAAGATACTGAAATGAAGATAACCTTTTACAGCGGCCCCAACGCGGGCAAAACGATGGAGCTTGATCACGACCAGATCACCATCGGCAGAGAGCCTGACAACACTCTCGCACTCGAAACAGACGGAGTGTCGCGTTACCACGCCGTGATCACCTCAAATAATGGAAAATGGACCATCACTGACCTCGGCAGCACCAACGGCGTCAAAATCAACGGCGTTGCTTCCGAAAACAGTGAAATAAGTGATGATGACGTACTTACCATTGGCGAGCACTCGTTCAAGGTGACATCTCTTGCCGGAAAAGCACCGAAAAAAGAGGAGGATGTTCTCAACAAGTTCAAGGCTCCGCTATTCGACCGCAAGGCTGAAAAAAACAGTTCAAATTCAGCGAAAGAGGGAAAACAGGGCAAACGCCTTTTTTCCAACCGGCTTTACTACACGATCATCGCCTGCATCGCCGTTATGGGAATAACGACAGCGGTAAAGATGTTTTCCAACGCTCCTGAAAAATCCGCCCTGCAAAACGGAAGTCAGAATACAGAACAGCTTCAATATATCGTTTTCGAAAGAGTAAAATACAGTGACAGCAATGTTTTCCGTTTCTCAATGACTCTGGATGACAGGGAGGCTGTTTTCACCATTGATGATGCTGCTACGGAACGCCACTCAAAACCGATGATCATTGCCGATCCGCAGGGAGCCGATCAGTTGAGAACTCAAATTCTCGACACCGGCATCATGCAGAAAAAACTTGCGCTCCAGCCCGGAAACCGCGACACCAT
>JAZQTR010000152.1:0-4415 GCA_045630865.1 Victivallaceae bacterium | reverse complement strand
CACTGGGCTTTCAACGACCCCGTGAAGCGCACCGGCAAATATGCCGATAATCCGCCGACTCCCGAAGAGTACCGCAAACTCGGCGCACGCATCGTCGAACTGCACCCCATCACTCTCATCCAGAACGCCCGCACCTCCGGCGGCGGAACCGTCCAGAACGTTCCCAACGGCGCAGTAACCGTCGGCCCCGCCGAAACCTGGAAGGCCGAAAACGTCTCAATCTGGCACCCCGGACACCACGACAATCCCTTCGGTCAGCGGCTCTCGACCTACATGATCGCCAACAAGATCGCCGACAGCTCTGTACCGATGTCCCTGCTCGCCGACCATCCCAGCGTCATTTTCAACTTCTATGCAGGCGGCTTCGGCGTCTGCGACGTGGAGATGCACTGATCATGGCAAAGACCGCATTCGCTATCGCCGCACATCCGGACGACATCGAACTGAGCATGGCAGGTACTCTGCTCATGCTCAAAAAAGCCGGATATGAGATCCATTACATGAATATCTCAAACGGCGACCTCGGCTCCATGATCCACGACCGCGAAACCACCGCGAAGATCAGAAGACTCGAGGCAATGGCGTCAGCCGCGATGGCAGGTGCGGTCTTCCACGAGAGCATCGGCAGAGATATCGAGATCCTCTACACCAAAGAGCTGTACAGCGCACTGGTTCCGGAAATCAGAGAGGCAGATCCCGAAATCATCCTGACCCACTCCCCGTGCGACTATATGGAAGATCATATCAACGCCGGACGTCTCGCCGTCAGCGCAGCATTCTTCAGAGGTATTCCCAACTGCCCCGTGACCCGTCCGGCAAAACCCGTGGAAACTCAGGTCGCAATCTATCACGCCATGCCCCACGGACTGCGGGATCAGCTCAACCGCCCGGTAGTTCCGGAACTGCTGGTCAACACGGCGGAAACCGTCGATTTCCAGAAGAAAATGCTCTGCTGTCACAAGTCCCAGAAAGAGTGGCTCGATGTCACGCAGGGACCCGATGTCTACCTCAAAACCATCGATGAACGCGGAGAAATGTGCGCGAAGTTTTCCTCCGGCAGATACCGGATCGCCGAAGGATGGATTCAGCATAACCCCATGGGATACTGCCTGCCGGGATTCAATCCGCTCGCCGATGCCCTCAAAGATAACTGTATGTATAACCCGGAGTACTGACGTGACTAAAATTTTTCTTCTCCTGATCGCCGTCGCAGCCGTCGTAATGATTGCCGGATGCATACGCAAAGCTCCCACATTCGTCAAACCGAGATCAGTAATAATAGACGTGCGCACTCCCGCAGAACAGCAGGAAACCGGATATATCATGGGCGCGGTGCTGATCGAACACACCGCAATCGCCGATGAGATAAAAAAGGCGGTTCCGGATACCCGCACTCCGATCGTCCTCTACTGCCGCAGCGGACGCAGAGCCGGAATGGCAAAGAGCGCCCTGAACTCCATCGGCTACAAGGATGTCACCAATCTCGGAGGTCTGGAAGATGCGGCAAAAGCGTTGAGCATTCCTGTCGTAAAGGTAAAATAGAGTAATTTTTACTGTATCAACTTGATTTTTTCTCCTTTTACGGCTATAGTTTAGAGATGACAAACAGCGGCGGCACGATGAGCCGTCAGACAGCAAAACAACAAGTGTAGAAAAGAGGTTCTAAAATGGCAGCAGTCGATATCACCGAACTGATGGATTTCATCGAAGAACACATGATGAAAACCGAGGATTCCCTCAAAAACAATTTCGCAGCTATCCGCACCGGCAAGGCAAGCCCCAGCCTGGTGGAAAATATCCAGGTCGATTACTACGGCACCCCCACCCGCCTGCGCGATCTCGCCGGAATCAACGCCCCCGAGCCGCGTCTGCTGGTTGTCCAGCCGTGGGATCGCTCCTCTCTCGCTCTCATTGAGAAAGCGATTCTCTCCTCCAACATCGGCATCACCCCGATGAACGACGGCAAACTTCTGCGTCTGCCCATTCCGGAGCTGAGCCAGGAGCGTCGCGCCGCCCTCTCCAAACAGGCGAAGGCTGAAACCGAGGACGCCAAAGTCGCTCTCCGCAACATCCGCCGCGATGCCAACGAGATCGCCAAGAAAGCCCAGAAAGACAGCGAAATCACCGAGGATGAACTCAAGAAGATGCTCGATGATATCCAGAAGACCACCGACCGCTATATCGCTTCCCTCGACACCATGCTCGCAGGAAAAGAAAAAGAGCTGATGACGGTGTAATCTTGGCTTCAAAACCGCAAAATACCAGAGCCGCGCTTCCCAGAGAACGCGGCTTTTTTATACCGCCGGCAATAACTGCTGCCGTTGTCACCGGATTTATCCTGCGGGTCATTTCCTCGATAGAAATGGCCGGATTCAACGCGGGAATGAATTCCGTTTTTCATCCTTCGACGGCAAGCGACCTTGCGACCTATATGAATCTGGCAAGAGAGATCGCAGCAGGAAATTTTCCGGAAACTTTCTACTACCAGCCGTGGTATTATGCGGTATTTCTTCCGGCGATCCTGCTCTGCGGTGCCGGTACAACAGGCGTCATCATCACCCAGATTTTGTGCGGAAGCTGCGCCGTACTCTTATCCGCTGCCGCCGCCGCAAAACTTGCCGGAAAACGCGGTGCGCTGCTTACAGCTCTGCTTGCCGCAACGTCGGTACCGCTGGTATTTTACACTCCGTTCCACCAGAACGAAACGCTTCAGAGCATGCACCTTGTGCTGATGTTTCTGCTCTCGCTCTGCGCCCTGCAAAAGGGTAAATGGCAACTCTTTGCCGCCGCCGGAGCGGTTTCCGGAACAGCCATCGCCACCCGCGGAAACATCACGCTGATCTTCGGCTACCTGCTGATACTCTCACTGATTTTTCCGCGCCGCCTCAAGATAAAAAGGCGTATCGTGAACGCCGCAGTTCTGGCTTTTGCCGCACTTTTGATCATTCTGCCGTTTTCGATCCGCAACACGGCAAGCCTAAAACGGCTCTGCGGCCCGAGTACCGCAGGCGACGCCGTCCTTGCCCTCGGAAACACTCCGGAAGCCCCTGCCGGCGGACGCAACCCCGGACTGCCTGCTGGTCCCATGGAGTATCCGGAATCCTTCCACCGCACAATGAGCGACACCTCTCACGGCATCGGTCTGGGCAGAGCGATGGCAAACTGGATGTGCCGCGAACCGCTCGCTTTTTTTGAACTGCAGTTCAGAAAGCTTCTGCTTTTCTGGGACGCGAGAGAGATACCGAACAATGTCTCCCTTGAGGGAGAAGGCAGAACTTCAGGCGTCATCTCTGCCATGCGTTCCTGCGGATTGGAGTATCCGCTTATCATCTGCGGTCTTGCCGGACTTCTTCTGGCCGCCGGATGTTTCAAACTGCGCGATGTGCGGCTCTGGTGGCTCTGCGGATTCATTGTTATTTACTGGGGTTCGATAGCTCTTTTTTACAATCTTTCACGTTTCCGCGCTCCGGTTCTTCCGGTGCTTGCGGTTGCCGCCGCATTGCTTGTGCGGCGCAGGATAAAGTGGCGCAGTATCTGCAAGATCGCCGCCCTGCTCTTTGCTCTTTTCATCTGCGTTTTTGCCTACGACAACTACCGGCTTTGTGAACCGGCAATAATGAGAGTTGTGCGTCCGCAGGGAACCATCGTTCCGCCGGCCATCGGTCAGAACAAGTGCGATATACTCGACCACGGACCGTACACTTTCGGCTTGTGGGGAGAGGTGAAACTTGATTCCGGAGTGACCGTCGGCAAAAAATTCTGCGCCTCCGGAAAAGGTGAAGTCATCTGGAAGATATTCAGCGATGCTGCCAACACAATAACGATCAGAGATAATACCGGAAAACTTTTCACTTTTCAGCTTGTCCGGGGCGAAAACAGCATAACTCTCAACGCGCAGGATCTCTCCGATACCGGATTTGAAACAGTGTACGTTTCCGGAAACGTTTTCGCCATGCGCGATTTTCAGCGCGACTATTCAAGAAGCTCTCTCAACGGCAAAACCTTTCCGGCGGAATGGGTGGCAAGATGCAGATTCGTGCTTGACAAAAAGCAGTTGGAGAGTTATACTAAACAAAGTAGTAAATAAAGCAGATTTCCGGAAAGATAAAATGCCGCATTTTGAAATAGCAGGAGCCACCGACATCGGTAAAGTGAGAAAGAAAAACGAGGATTGTTTTTCTTTCTGCTCCGATATCGCCTCATTCGCCGTCGTCGCCGACGGCATCGGCGGACACGTCCACGGCGATGTCGCCTCGCGCCTCTGCTGTGACGGATTGACTGCGGCATTCAAATCGTGGAGCAAACGCGAACAGCAATCTGCCTCAAAGGCTGAAAAACTGCTCTGTAATTCGGTCAGAAAAGTCAATGAATCCATATACGAGCGCAACGTCAGGGATCAGAATCCGCTGCCGATG
>JAZQTR010000151.1:0-3150 GCA_045630865.1 Victivallaceae bacterium | reverse complement strand
GACATCACGCAGGGTCTTGCCGGCGCGGACACGCTCGATCACATCAATAACAGTGGGAGAAAAGACAGCACCGACGCTCTTCCAGTAATCGGCGCGCTCGACATTGACAGCCTCTTCTTTGGTGCGGGGATTGTAAAAACCAAGCTCCTCGATAGCTTTACCGTCGCGGCTGGAACGCTGATCCATAACCACAACACGGAAGCACACCGCATTGCGGGTGCCGGTACGCTTCAGTCTGACTCTAACCATAACGTCATTACCTTCATTGGGACACACTACTTATTCTGGTGCATCACTTGTTGATTTTTGACTATAATAATAAACACATCTGCCCACCCCAGCGGCAGAGATCCGAACAGCCACGTTTTACGGATCAGTGCAAACCGTCGAAACCGCCCCCAGGCCCAGAGGATGCAGGCCATAGCCGGATTTCAACCGTTTTGCTGCTGTGAACGATTGATAATATACTTCATAATCTTTGATTATTCAAGGGTTATTTCTGACAATTTTTTCCAAAAAGCTTGCCTTTTCCGATTATTGTGTTATATTAACCGAAATTACTTTACCAAATTACCTAACAGGAGATTCAAACATGTGCCGTTTAAGCACAGAAAACTGCAGCCAGCAGGCAGTCGATTTCACCCGTAAGGACTTCATCGACAGAGAGTCACTTCGTGAGATCCAGCTCTGCCGTTTGAAAGATATCGTCAATCACGCCTATAAAAATGTTGCTCTCTTCAGAAGCAGAATGGACGAGCTCAACCTCAAGCCTGAAGATATCAAAAACCTTGAGGATATCGCCAAACTGCCGTTTATGAAAAAAATCGACCTGCGCGACACCTATCCTTTCGGCCTGTGCGCAGTTCCCCAGAGTGAAATCGTCCGTCTTCACGCCTCCAGCGGCACTACCGGCAAACCCATCGTCGTCGCTTACACGAAAGAGGATATCGAAGTCTGGAACGAAGTGATGTACCGCAGCCTTGCCAGTGCCGGTCTCAGCAAAGACGACATTATCCAGGTGTCCTACGGTTACGGACTCTTTACCGGCGGCCTCGGTGCTCACTACGGAGCTGAAAAACTCGGCGCGACCGTGGTTCCGGCAAGCGGCGGAAACACCCAGCGTCAGGTCATGCTCATCCGTGACTTCGGCGTTACTGCGATGATGTGCACCCCGAGTTATTTCCTGCATATTATCGAAGCGGCTGAAAAGCAGGGCATCAACCTGCGCGAACTGCCGATCAAAGCTGGTATTTTCGGTGCCGAACCCTGGACCAAAGGTATGCGTGAGCGCATCGAAGAGGGAGCCGACATCGAGGCCTTCGACATCTATGGTCTTTCTGAAATCATCGGCCCTGGAGTCGCCATGGAGTGTCATCAGCACGACGGCATGCACATCTACGAAGACTACTTCTATCCGGAAATCATCGATCCCGATACAGGAGAGGTTCTTCCCGACGGCGAAATCGGTGAACTTGTCCTCACCACTTTGAGCAAGTACGCAATGCCGATGATCCGTTACCGCACCCGCGATCTCACCCGCATCATCAGTGAGCCCTGCAAATGCGGACGCACCATCCGCCGCATCGACCGCATCAGCTCACGCAGCGATGATATGTTCATCATCCGCGGTGTCAACGTCTTCCCGTCTCAGATCGAGAGCGCACTGCTCGCCGTCGAGGGAACCACTGAAAACTACCTTATCACTCTCTATACCGAGAACGGCATGGACAACATTCAGGTTGACGCCGAACTGCGTCCGGATATGCTCACAAGCGATATGGAAAAGATGGCCAAGCTTCACAAGCGCATCTCCGCCTCCATCGAGTCGGTCACCGGTCTGCGCGTCAAACTCAAGCTGGTCGATCCCAACACAATTCCCCGCAGCGAGGGAAAAGCCAAACGTGTTTCCGACCAGCGCGTCAAGTAAACACAACAAGCGCAATGCATGCGTGCTGTTTCAGTGAACAGCACGCTTTTTTATTGCCGTGATATGAAACTGACTTGAAGTTTGAACTCAACCGGTGTATCTTAACTCCGAACAGCTTTTTTCAACCAAAACAAGGAGAATATTTATGAAAAAGAACTCAATGTACCTGTTGATTGCAGCGTTCATGCTGATGCTGACAGGCTGCTCCGGACTCAATGAGAAAGCCGGAGAAAAAGAAACTCCGCAAGCCCCGCCTGCTGCCAAAAAATCAGCCCCCATAAAAGCAGCTGACTCCGCAGCGAAGCAGAAAACTGCCGTTCCTGCAAAAAAGGCTGCCAAAGATGTAAAATTCACCGTCGCCGCAGCAATCAGCGACAACATGGTACTGCAGCGCGAAATGCGCGTCCCCATCTGGGGAACCGCAGCCCCCGGATCTGAAGTCACTGTAAAGTTTGACGGACAGACGGTCAAAACCACCGCCGGAAAATGCGGCAAATGGATCGCTTATCTCGAGCCGATGAAAGCCAGCAAAGTAAACCGTACAATGACTGTCATCTGTGGAAAACAGGCAGTCAACATCCTCAATGTGCTGGTCGGAGAAGTCTGGCTCTGCAGCGGTCAATCCAATATGGAAATGCCCATGTGGACAAACCGTCCCACCTGGCGGGCTGCCGACGGAGACAAATTTGTCAAAGCGGCGAACTATCCGCTTATCCGTTTCACGGTCACCCGTCCCTACGGTGTCTCCGCAACTCCGGATGCCGGATTCCCGGTCAAATGGCAGATTATGAGCCCTGACAACACCGAGCGTTTCTCTGCCACCTCTTTCTTCTTCGGAACCAGACTGCACAAAGAGCTTGATATTCCGGTCGGACTCATCACCTCACACTGGGGCGGAACCCGCATCGAGCCCTGGACGCCGCCCTGCGGATTCGACAGTGTTCCCGAACTCAAAAAGCTCGCTGACAGTGTCAACGCCAAGATCCCCGGAACCGAAACCTACAAGCGTTTCGCAAGAGAAACCCAGATGGCATACGCAAATTGGATGAGCCGTTTCGCCGACGCCAGCCGGAATAACGAGATTCTTCCCCCGCCCCCCGCATTTCCGCAGGAACTTAAAACAGACAGCGTTGACAGAAAAACCCCGACGGCAATTTACAACAAGATGATCGTTCCGTACCTGCCCTACGCTGTCCGCGGAGCCATCTGGTATCAGGGCTGCT
>JAZQTR010000150.1:0-6095 GCA_045630865.1 Victivallaceae bacterium | reverse complement strand
AGCAGATGACAAAGAAGCCGCGCAGCAGCATGATCTTGACTCCGAAACGGTCCGAAAGACTGCCCCATATCGGACAGAACACAGCATAAGCCAGAAATCCGGCAAACGTGAAGATCGATACACAAACTCCACGCTGCGCCTGATCGACCATGTTGAAGTTGTCGCGCAGCAGCTGCGGGATAAACGGCATGGCGGCGTCAAATCCGGTCATCACAAAGAGCTGGGTTATCCACATCAGTGCGATGTTAAGCCGCCAGTTTACCCGCTTTTCTGTCATTTACAGCTCGGAAAAATCCGCTCCCAACGCCTTGAAATCCCGGATGAAGTCAGGATAGGAAACTCCGGCGCACTCCGCATTGCGGATGATAAGTTCTTCACCGGGAGCCAGGGCAGTTCCGGCAACGGCAAACGCCATGGCGATGCGGTGGTCGCCGTAACTCTCGACAACTCCGCCGTGGATATTTCCGCCCTCGATGATCAAACCATCCTCAAGTTCAGTGACTTTGACGCCGAGTTTGGCAAGCTCTTTCGCCATTACTGCGATGCGGTCGGTCTCCTTGAACCGCGCCTGCCGGACATTGCCGAGACGGGTGGTTCCCTGCGCAAAGGCAGCGGCGACCGAGAGGATCGGCAGGGCATCAGGAGTCGAGTTGAGATCAAGATTAACGCCTTTGAGAACTCCGGAGTTGTTGACGGTCAACTCTTTGCCGTATGTTATGACGGCTCCCATCTGTCTGGCAAACTCGAACACCAGTTTGTCGCCCTGCGGGTCGTTGAAGTCGAGGTTGCGTATCTCAACAGATTTTCCGGAAAGCATTCCGGCAACCAGCGGAAATGCGGCAGTGGAAAAATCAGCCGGAATAGTCCGGTCGAGAGCTTTGTAGGTCTGATTTCCCTTTATCTTCCAGTTGAGCCACTCTTTGTCCGGAGTGACTTCAACGCCTGCTGCTTTCAGCCAGTCGAGAGTGATTCCGACGTAGGGCTGCTCGAGCAGGAATTCAAGAGATATCCCGGTGTCGCCATGAACGAGCGGCAGAGCGAAGAGCAGTGAACTCAAAAACTGACTGCTGGTTCCATCGATGGTCGTTGCACCGCCTTTGAGCGGCCCCTGAACTGTAAAGGGGGCGCGTCCGTTGGGGCAATCGACTTTGGCTCCGAGGTTCTTCAGGGCATCGAGCAGGGAACCCATCTTGCGGGTGCGCAGACTCTCGTCACCATCGAAGGAGACGGGGAAATCCTGAAGTGCGGCAAGGCCGGTCATAAGGCGCAGACCGGTTCCGGAATTCATCATGTCGACGGTCTTGCCCGGATTTTGCAGTTTTCCGCCGCAGCCCTCGATCTCCCAGACTCCGGGATATTCGGTGACTTTTGCGCCGAAGAGTTTTGCCGCTTCGAGCGCAGCCCGGGTGTCAGCTGATTCAAGCGGAGCCCGGACGATGCTTTTGCCGTCTGCAGCAAGTGCGCAGACTACTGCACGTATGGTGTGTGATTTGCTTCCTGAAACGGCGATGGAGCCGTTGAGAAGCGAAGGACGGACTTTGAGATCCATAACTTACTGCCTGCCTGCTTTCCAAACCGCATATCCGGATATTGCCGATGCGGCTATGATGGCGATGATATAAGCCTGCTGGATGTCCATACCGAAGCCGAGCGGTCCGCCGTGGGCAGGGGATATCCAGAGGATATAGGTTGTGACGACAAAGGTGATGAAGAGTCCCGGAACCATCGTGATCAGGAAGCATTTGCCCTGCTTCGTCAGATAGACCGTTGCGGCGGTGAGAGTCGCTGCTCCCAGCACCTGATTTCCCCAGGCGAAATAGTTCCAGAGGATGGCGAAAGATCCGGCATCGCGGTTGGACCAGATGAGCAGTCCGGTGATAACTGCGATCAGCGGCAGGCAGAAAAGCACGCGGGTGACAGGGTTCTTCTGGGGAACTTTGAAGATTTCAGCCAGACTCAGACGCAGGCTGCGCATGGCAGTGTCGCCGCTGGTGATGGCGAGGATCACGACCGAGAGAATGGTGATGGTTCCGACACCGGAACCGAGGAAATGTTCGGTGATTTTTGAGAGTACCAGATTGGGGTTCTCTTTGAGCAGCAGAAAGTTGGTGTTGTATATCGCCAGTGCCGCCGCCGCCCAGACCATAGCGATGATTCCTTCGAGAACCATCATTCCGTAGAATGTGGCGCGCGCCTCGCGCTCACTCTTCATGGTGCGGGCGATGATGGGGCTCTGGGTGGCGTGGAAACCGGAGAGAATTCCGCAGGCGATGGTCACGAACATCATCGGCAGAAGCGGCATCTTTTCAGAGGAGAATTTGTTCGCGGCAAAGAGTACGGACTCGTTGAGAAGTTCCGGCTTCTGGAACGCTTCAATCATCAATTTGCCGAAGATGGCAAAAGTTCCGATGAGCAGGAGTCCTCCGAAAACGGGGTAGAAGCGGCCGATGATCTTGTCGACGGGGAAGAGCGTGGCAATGACGTAGTAGAGGAAAATTGCCGCCACCACCCAGAGAAAGATACCGCTGTTGTCAGCCAGTTGGGTGATGAGTTTTGCCGGAACGTTGATGAAAACTGCAACCACCAGCATCAGGACAAGGCACATGAATACCGAAAATACGGCATAGAATTTCCTGCCGAGATAAAGGCGGATGAGTTCCGGAAGATTTGCTCCGTTGTGGCGCAGGGACATCATGCCGGAAACAAAGTCGTGGACAGCTCCGCCGATAATATTTCCGATCGGGATGATGAGAAAGGCGATGACGCCGAATCTGATGCCGAGGATAACGCCGATGACCGGACCGATACCTGCGATGTTGAGCAGCTGGATGAGCATGTTTTTCCACTTGGGCATCACGACATAGTCAACGCCGTCGTGGAGAGCGATTGCCGGAACTTCACGGTCATCAGGTGCAAGAACCTTTTCGACCAGGCGTCCGTAGGTGAAATATCCGGCGATCAGAATGGCCAGTCCGATGAGAAAGAGCAGCATTTTCTTTTCCCCCCTTCTGCAGTTTTACTCTTCAATGGCATCAAGGATGACCACGTTGTCAGTGGGAACATCCTTGTGGAAACCGCGGGAACCGGTTTTGACTGCGGCGATTTTATCGACCACATCCATTCCTTCAACTACTTTGCCGAAGACACAGTAGCCGTAGTACTGGGGAACCGGTGCGCGGAAATTGAGAAAGTCGTTGTCGACCAGGTTGATGAAGAACTGGCAGGTCGCGGAGTCAACGACACCGGTGCGTGCCATTGCCAGAGTTCCGCGGGCGTTGGAGAGCTGGTTCGCAGC
Source organism: Victivallaceae bacterium (assembly GCA_045630865.1). Classification (GTDB taxonomy): domain Bacteria; phylum Verrucomicrobiota; class Lentisphaeria; order Victivallales; family Victivallaceae; genus UBA1784. The sequence goes on along the minus strand of JAZQTR010000150.1, from coordinate 2,800 downwards.
CTCGTTTTTGATGGGTTCGCGGGTGGGCTTCTGGGTGAAAGAGGTGTCGAAGCCGCCGCCCTGAATCATGAATCCCGGAATGACGCGGTGGAAAATGGTATCCTTGTAAAATCCGGAGCGGACGTATTCCAGAAAGTTTGCGGTAGTGATGGGAGACTCCTTTTCAAAGAGTTCGATTTTGATATCGCCGAAAGAAGTTTTGAGAGTAACCATAATATCCTCCTGTGATTGGTTTATCCGGCAAATAATATACTCCGGAAGAGTTTTTTTACAAGCATGTTTATGAACTCTTTTTCAGGTGGATAATGCAGTATTTGAAACCGTATGATAAAAGCCGGTTTGAACAAGTTTTGTATTTTTCCTGAAAATGAGGTCGGCTATTTGTAAAACGGATAAATTTGCGCTATATTATATAATTTTTCAGAGTTCCGTTTTGGCGGAGCTGTAATATTATGGTGTCCGGAGGATTTGAGATGAAAGGCAAAATCCTGCCGGAAAAGTTAGAAAGGTTTGTTATTATGAAAAAAGCAGCAGTAGCCGATGCGACTTTGCGGATGTGTGACAACTCCGCCTGCGCGCTGGGGTTCAAGGAGAAAATCGAGATCGTCAAGCAGCTCGACCGACTTAGTGTCGATGCCATTGAGACCTCCCTGCTTCTTAATGGCAAATCTGATATTCTGTTTCTGCACACCATTGCGCAGCTTACACGCAAATGTACTATCAGCTGTCCTGTCACTCTGGATGATGATCTTGTCGAACTGAGCTGTGAGGCAGTTGCCAAGGCGGCGAAACCGCGTATCAATATCATCGCTCCTGTCTCGACTGTCCAGATGGAGTACCACTGCCGCAAAAAGCCGGAAGCTGTGCTGGAAAAAATTTCCGCAGTTACCGCTTATGTCAGAGCCAAAGGTATCGAAACCGAGGTTTCCTTTGCCGACGCCACCCGCGCCGAATATGAGTTTCTGGTCAAGGCGGTGAAAGCCGCTCTGGACGCCGGAGCGCAGATCATTACGATTTGTGACTCAGCAGGCACTATGCTCCCCTGCGAGATGGCGGAGTTTATCTCTGCGCTGAAAAAAGATGTTCCCGAACTGGAAAATGCTGTGCTTTCTGTCGAGTGCTCTGATGAACTGCACATCGCTCCCGCCTGTGCCATTTCGGCTCTCTCTTCCGGAGTCAGTCAGATCAAGACTGCTATCGGAGTTCCCGGAAAACTTCAGCTCAAGGCTGTTGCCGACATCCTCAAAAACAAGGGCAACGCCCTCGGTATATCCGCCGGATTGAATCCGACTGCCTGTGCCTCGATCATCCAGAGCGTGGAGGCGATAGTTTCCGGCAAGGCCGCTCCTGCTGCTCCTGAAAAGGTGCTGGCTGAGTCTGCCTCCGGAGACTGGAAACTTGCTGCCGGTGAAGATATGGCGGCGATCGGTGAGGCGGTCAAGAAACTCGGTTACGAGCTTTCTGCCGATGACCTTGCCAAAGTTTATGAAGAGTTCCAGAATATCTCCCGCAAGAAAGATGTCGGAGCCAAGGATCTCGACGCTATCGTCGCTACGGTCGCCATGCAGGTTCCGCCGACTTACACGCTCAAGAGCTTTGTCATCAACAGCGGAAACATCATTACCTCCATGGCGCACGTCATCCTGCTCAAGAACGGACAGGAAGTTCAGGGCTTCAGCATGGGCGACGGCCCCATCGATGCGGCATTTCTTTCCATCGAGAATATTGTCGGCAGACACTTCGAACTGGATGATTTCCAGATCACCGCTGTCACCGAGGGAAGAGAGGCTGTCGGTTCCGGAATCGTGCGTCTGCGTTCCAACGGAAAACTCTACTCCGGCAAAGGTGTTTCCACTGACGTTATCGGAGCCGGTATCAGAGCGTATGTGGACGCACTCAACAAAATCTGTTACGAGGAGAATAACTGATCATGAAACTCTCCTTTTCTACCAACCGCTGGAAAAATTACAGTTTTGACCAGTTTATAGATATCGCCTGCGAATACCGTTTTCAGGGTATTGAGATCCATGATATCCGTGCTGTTTCCGACGCCGCTGAACCCGGCAGGATCACTGCACTTTACCGCAGATTGATGGAAAAACGTCTTGCCGTATCCTGCATTGACCTTGCTTCAGATATCGCATCAGCTAAAGAGGCTGCTCTTGAAGAGCTTCAGCAGGCTCTCGAAGCAGCCAAACGTCTGCACGCCCCCTATATCCGCATCAAAACAGCGGTTGAGGATGCAGAGGCTGAAAACGCTGTCCGCAGTTTCCTTGAGGCTGCTCTGCCTGCCGCCGAAAAGAACGGCACGACTCTGCTGGTGGAAACCGTCGGTATCTTCGCCGATACCGCCCGTCTCCGTGCTTTGTTCGAGAGCTTTGTCAGCGACAATCTTGCCGCACTCTGGGATCTGCATTATCCCTTCCGTATGCATAATGAAGCTCCGGAAGATACCATCCGCAACCTCGGAGCCTATGTCCGTCACGTCCATATGAAGGACTCCGAGAGTGCCGAAAAAATCGCTCTGGTCGGTGAGGGTTCTCTGCCCATCGCCGGAATCATGAACGCCCTGCGTTCGGTCAACTATGACGGATTCATCTCAATCGAGTGGGATCCGGCATGGGATGAAGTGAGCGATATTGACATCATCTTTCCGCACTTTGTCAGCTATATGGGACGCTACGAGCTTGCCCGCATGCGCTCACCGCTCTACGACAACAACGCCCGAACCGGCAAATATGTCTGGAAAAAAGAGACCCTGATCGAAAAGACCTTTTCACAGGTGCTGGATACTATGGTC
>JAZQTR010000149.1:0-10870 GCA_045630865.1 Victivallaceae bacterium | reverse complement strand
GGTGTAGGCAGAGGAGCAACGCAGGCTGTTGTGGCTTCTATCTTTCTCGTCGTCGTGGCTGACGCAATAATGACTTTGCTTTACACTTTTATCGGGTACTGACTATGGATGACCGCAAAAAAATCATAGAGGTAAACGATCTCACTATCGGCTACGGCAGCAGAACAGTTCTTTCAGGGCTGAACTTCGATGTATATGACCGCGAGATACTTTTTATTCTCGGAAACTCCGGATGCGGAAAGTCCACTCTGCTCAAACATCTCACAGGTCTGTATCAACCGCAATCCGGAGACATAAAAATATACGGTAAAAGTATTGTCAACGCCTCCGAAAAAGAAAAACTCGAATTGAGAAAAAAATTCGGAGTCACCTATCAGGGAGGAGCGTTGTTCGGCTCGATGACCGTGGCGGACAACGTGGCTTTTCCGCTGCGTGAACACACAGATTTTTCAGATGACGAGATATCCCGTATCGTAGAAGAAAAACTCGCACTTGCCAATCTTCCCGGATACGGATCATTCATGCCGGCAGAGCTCTCCGGAGGCATGAAAAAGCGTGCCGGACTTGCCCGGGCACTGGCACTGTCTCCCAAACTGCTGTTTTTCGACGAACCATCCGCCGGACTTGATCCGCTCGCCTCGGAGATGCTGGATGAGCTGATACTTGAGTTGAGAGATTCTCTCGATGCCACAGTTGTTGTGGTTTCGCACGAGCTTGACAGCATTTTCTCCACTGCCGACAGGGTGATAATGCTGGATAAAGAACGCAAAACTGCAGTTGCAGAGGGAGATCCAAAGATTCTGGCGCAGACATCAGATGACCAATGGGTGAAAAAATTTCTCCTGCGCAACAAAGTAAAGGATTGAATATGAATAACAATAATCAAAAATTGAGAGCAGGTGCGTTCATCGTTTCCGGAATCATTCTGCTTCTGGCGATGCTTTTCTTTCTCGGACTCTCCGATATATTTGTGGATAAAGTCAAACTGATGACCTGCTTTCAGGAGTCAGTTCAGGGACTGTCAGTCGGCTCTCCCGTCAAATACCGCGGAGTTCAAGTCGGCAGCGTGAGCGATATATCCATCATAATGCAGAACAAGGCAGTCTGGGTAACGATGGAAATAGAACCGCGCCACTTCAGCGGATTGGCAAAATCCACCTTTCAGGAATCACTGAAACGGGAAATATCCCATGGCCTCGGCTGCCGTCTGGAGTTCGCCGGTATAACCGGCATGAAATTTATTGACTTCGACTATTTCCGCAACGCCGGGAGCGCAGTAAGTGTTCCGAATGATTACCCCGGCGACAGCACAAGCATATTTATCCCCGGTGTACCATCGACCTTCCAGGATATAAGCAAGGCAGTCGTAAATGCGATGGAGCGGTTGTCAAAAATCAAAATAGAAGAGATTTCTGATGAACTTGCATCCGGACTCAACTCAGTCAACACTCTGCTCGCCGACCCTGCAATCAAGGCGACTATCGCCAAACTTAACGAGGCGGCTGACAACCTCGAAGAAAGCACAAGCGTCATCAACAATACTCTCGACGGAGAGAGGTTGACTCAACTGCTCGACTCGATAGAAAACAGCCTGAAGTCTTTCCGTGAACTCGCTGACGCTCTCAATAAAACATCGGCAGAGATGAAACTTCCGGAAAGTGCAAAGGCATTCCGCGACGCAGCAGACAGTGTAACAGAAAACCGCGGCAATGCTGCTGAAACTTTCCGTAAATTGAACAGCACGCTTGACTCGGTCAGAATTTTCTTCGACATGATTTCCAGCGATCCGGCATCACTCATCAGAGGCCGGGAACAGAAAAAGATACTTGAATAATGAACACCAGCGATATTGAAAAAAGTCTCCGCAAACTTATGCGCGAAGAGTGCCGCTACTCAAGAGAAGCGTACCTCTTCGTCGCCGATGCCGTCACCTACACCGCCTCTCATCTGGAAGTGCACCGCCACTTGAGCGCGCTCGAACTGCTCGAAGGAGCCAAAAGATTCGGAAAGAGCAAATTCGGCTGCTTGAGCGATTTGGTACTGAACAGTTGGGGACTCGTTTCCGGAAAAGATGTCGGCAACGTGGTATATCTGCTTATCGGCGAAGGTATCCTCAGTGCCTCCGATGACGATGACATAGAAGATTTCAACGTTGATTTTTCCTTTGCGGAAGACTCCGTATCAGGAGCAAGGTGAAGCCATGGGAATCAAACAGAAAGTGTTCACCCGCCGCTATAAAAATGGCTTTTCCGCCTGTGTCGCACCATGCAGCGGTATCGCAGTTCAAGTAGAACTGTGCGTTAAAACCGGAAGCATACATGAGAGTTCAAATCTCGGCTGCGGACTGTCACATTTCCTTGAACATATGCTCTTTCAGGGCTGCCGCAATTACCCGGGACGCAGTGTCAGCGACACCGTAAGCCGCCTCGGCGGAAATATGAACGCCTATACCAGTTTCGACCGCACCGATTATCACATCTTTCTTCCGGCGCGCCACACCGGCAAGGCAATAGATATCCTGACTTCGATGGTCCGTTTTCCGGAGCTTCCTGAAAATATCTGCGAAACAGAAAAACAGGTCATTCTGCGTGAATGCGACCTCTCTCTGGATAATCCGGGAACCATGCTTATCCGCAATCTGATCGAAACGGTCTATCTCAAACATCCGGTGAGAGTGCCTGTGATAGGATATAAACCTCAGATTGAATCGGTTTCCAGAGAACTGCTTGCCGAATACCATAGCAAACGATACACTCCGGAAAGATCATTTATGGCTGTTGCCGGAAATGTCGATCCGGAAAAAGTATTTGATCTCATCGGCGAAGCCATTGAAGATTGGCAGCCGGGTTCCCCGTTTGAGGAACCGCTGCCGGAAGAAGATCTTCAGTACTGGCAGCGGGAAAACTGTTTCCGCTTTTCCGACAACCTTGCCCGGATCGCAGTAGGCTTGCGTCCCTGCACCAACTCATCCGACATCGCCGCCCACAATATACTCTGGGGAGCATTGGGTATGGGCAGTGCCGGTATACTGCCGATAAAATTTATGGTCAATAATCCGCTTGCGCTCGACCTGCGTACGTTTGACTGCAACATCCCGGGTGGCGGTATCAGTGCGATTTCAGGCGTTGCCAGAGAGAAGGATGTGGAAAAACTCCGCACAGGTATACTCCGTGAACTGAAAAAAATCGCCAACGGAGATATTCCGGACGCAACAATAAAACAGGAGCAGACCCAGCAGTATGCTGAAAAACTGCGCCGTGCGCGGGATGTTGAAAATATTTCAGGAGAACTTGTCGACAACCTCATTGCCAACGGCAGTGCCGACACTGAAGATCATCTCTTCAATGCGATCATGAAAGTCACTCCTGATGATGTCAGACAATTGGCGGCAAAAGAACTTGATGAAAAGAACTTTTCTGTCATACTCCAGCTTCCGGAGTCAAAAAGCAGCCGCAAGAGCAGAACAAACACTGCTCCGACAGTAAAACCGCCGCAAAATACGGTAAAAGGAAACAATTTCTTCTGCTGCTCCGACCGCAGCGTTCCCCAGATCAGCGTCGCACTTGTCATGCCGGCAGGACCGCTTTTTGATCCGGAAAATCAAACCGGCCTCTCTTCGATGGCAATAAAAATGCTCTCCTGCGGAACCCGGAATATGAGCGAAGAAAAACTGATGCTCTCCCTCGACCGCTGCGGAGCAGATTTCTACGCCCAGTGCCATGCAAATTCTGCGATTTGCCAGCTGACGGTTCCCAGGAAACACTTCCAAAAAGCCTTTGACATCCTCAAGAGTCAGCTGTTTGCCAGCAGTTTCCGGGAGGACATTTTTGAACGTGAACGTGAAAAACCCGCCGATGTACTGCGCCACAAACAGTTGACGCCACTCCCCCTTGCGGTACAGAGATCTGCCATGCTGCTGACATCCGGCCATCCCTCTGCTGTCGGCAGAGATGGCTCTCTTGAAACACTCGGGATTCTTGAGTGTCAGGCGGCCCGGAAACAGTTGGCAATGATGCTCGATGCCGGAAATATCAAAATCGGTTTTGCAGGTGATATTTCTCCGGAAGATGCTGAAGCCTGTGCAGCAGAACTCACGGCAAACTGTATTAAAAATTCTGACGTGCTTCCGTTCGCAGCAGATCCGGTTTTCACAGACAAGCCGTTGAATGAAGATATTCCCATCGACCGTGAGCAATCTGCAGTCGTGATGAGCATTGCCGGAACCGCAAGCACTTCAAGACGTGAGCAAATCGCCGTATCAATCCTGCGCCAGCTCGAAAACGGACTCGGCTCAAGACTCTTTGAGATGGTTCGCGAGGATAACAGTCTGGCCTACTCCGTCGGACTCAATATCACTTCAGGATTGAAGCGCGGAGTTATCAGCTTTCACGCCAAAACTGCCAAAGGGAAACAGAAGAGCGTTCTCGAACTCTTCGCCAAAGAACTTGAGCGGCTGAAAAACCACGGAATAACTCCGGAAGAATTTGCCAAAGCCAAAGAACAGGCTGCCTTTGCCCTTGCCGGAAACTTTTCAACTCCGGCCTACATTCTGCCGGAAATCATGCTCGATCTTTACTATGGTTATGCTCCGGCAGACACTCCGGAAGCCGTTGAAAAGCTCTATCTTGATTACACAATGGATGAATTTTATCAGGTCTTTGACCCGGTATTTGCCGGTGCAGTTCCGGTGACTGTTACTGCGGGCAATATCTGAGGTTGATATTTATCCGTTATTTTTCCGGAAACGTTCTTGTTTTTCCCCGCGGCGGAGCTATATTCTTACAGAAGCAACATCCATAAAAGGAGATTTCACTATGGTCAAAGAGCTTGTCCGCAACGTTGCGGAGCAGAAAAACAATCCGGATCTTCACGGCGCACCATTCTGGGCCTGGAACGGAAAACTCGAAAAAGATGAGCTTATCCGCCAGATCAACGTGATGAAAGATATGGGCCTGGGAGGATTTTTCATGCACGCCCGGGTGGGTCTGAACACACCTTACCTCTCGGAAGAGTGGTTCGATTGCATCAAAGCATGCATCGAAGAGGCGGAAAAACTCAACATGAACGCATGGCTCTATGACGAAGACCGCTGGCCGAGCGGCGCAGCAGGCAGTCTGGTAACCAGCGATATACGTTACCGCATCCGCTCTCTCACCATGCTCGAAGAGGGAGAAACGCCCGATGCCATAGATCCCATCCTTCTCGGAAGATTTGCCGTCACCTTTGCTCCCGGCAAACTCTTGTACAAGAGCTACCGCAAACTTGCAGACGGAGAATCTCCGGCAGAGGGTGAAAAAGTCTTCAGCTTCTACCGTCAGATTTCCAACACCTCCACCTGGTACAACGGAGCAAGCTACCTCGACACTATGAGCGTTGAGGCCGTCGACAAGTTCATCGAGGTCACCCACGAAGCCTACAGGCGCGAGATTGCCGATAAATTCGGCAAGGCGGTTCCGGGTATCTTCACTGACGAGCCGAACTACAGAGCCTGTATAAATGAAGGAAACAAGGTGCAGTGGACCGACTCCATTCCGGAAAAATTCCTTGCCAGATACGGCTATGACATTCTTGACAAACTTCCCGAGCTCTTCATCTATGAAGATGGTGAACTTTTCAGCAAAGCCCGCTGCAATTTCTACGATCTTTGCGCCGAACTCTTTGCCAGAGCTTTCGGTGAACGTATCGGCAAGTGGTGTCAGGAAAACAACATGCTCTACACCGGCCACCTGCTTCAGGAAGGCGGACTTGAGATACAGACCAGCTGCGTCGGCGAGTGCATGCGCTTTTATGAATACATGCAGGCCCCCGGTATGGACCTGCTCACCGAATACCGCGATGAGTTCATGACCGCCAAACAGGTCGCAAGCGTAGCCCACCAGTTCGGCTGGAAGACCAGACTCAGCGAAACCTACGGATGCACCGGCTGGGACTTCCCGTTCTTCGGACACAAGGCTCTCGGCGACTGGCAGCTCGCACTCGGAATAAATCTGCGCTGTCAGCATCTTGCATGGTACACCGCTGAAGCTGAAGCAAAACGCGATTATCCGGCCTCAATCTCTTATCAGTCCCCCTGGGCAGACCGCCACAAGCAGCTCGAGGATTATTTCGGCAGAGTAACCGCCGTCCTCAACTGCGGCGAGGAAACCCGTGACATCCTGCTGCTCCACCCGATAGAATCCTGTTGGGGAACGACTGTGTTCGACAAATACGGCACCGGCAACGATAATGTTGCAGGTACTGTCGATCCCATTCATTACTCCAAGCTCTTCGGACCTCTGCACAACAAAATGATCGCCAATCATCTCGATTTTGATCTCGGATGTGAGGATATCATGGCACGCCACAGCAGCATTGAAAACGGCAAACTGCGCGTTGCCAAAGCATCTTACAGCGCAGTTATTGTTCCGCAGCTGGCAACCATCCGTTCAACCACGCTGCAGCTGCTCAAAGATTTCAAGGCGGCGGGCGGAATTGTCATCTGCGCCGGATCTGCTCCGGATCGTGTCGACGCCGAGCTTTCCGACGAGGCAAAGAAAGCCTTTGAGAGTTTCACCATCTGTGATGAAGATGCAGCTGTCGCCGAACTTGCAAGACTTGTCCGCAGGGTATCACTGGTTTCTGACAACAAAGAAATCGAAACCATGTTCCACTCCATCCACAGCGGAAGCGACTTCCAGTCTCTCTTCATCTGCAACTACGGTAAAGGCATCCGTTGGAGCCGCTACACTGACCGCAATCCCGGCAAGGGTGATGAGATCGGATTCGAAGAGATGCAGATGGTACGCAAAAACAAACGGGCGTATCCGGAAACAACTCTTTTCTGGAACATTCCTGCCGGTTACAAGATCTATGAACTTGACACTGCAGACGGAAAATGGTACTCTGTTCCCTTTGAAACCGTTGACGGTCTTGCTGCAGTCAAAACCGGATTCGAACCGCTGCAGAGCAGAGTTTTTGTCGCAACAAGTGAGGTGCTGGCAACCGAAACTGCCGGAAGCACCAGACGCAGCTTTGCCAATGCGGAAAACCTGTTCGCTCCGGAGGGCGGAGTCAGCTATCAGCTCTCCGAAAAGAATATCCTCGTTCTCGACAAACCGGAATACAAAATCAATGGCGGAGAGTGGAACGCTCCCGAATATGTCCTCACTCTCGATGACAAACTGCGTAAATTCATCGGAGCCGATCCGCGCGGCGGACGGATGGTTCAGCCGTGGTGCAACTCCAGCCGTCAGAAGACAGGAGAGATGGATCTTGCGCTGCGCTACACCATTAACGTTGATATAATTCCGGTTGACGGAGTTGAATTTGCAGTTGAGCGTCCTGATCTCTACAAAGTAACCTTCAACGGCAAAGAGATCGATCAGAGTGACACCGGCTGGTGGTGCGACCTCTCTCTGCGCAAGATGCACATTCCGGCGGAACTGTTCACCAGAGGAGAAAACACCCTCGTACTCGAGTGCCGCTACAGCAATCTGCTGCCCGGACTTGAAATGGCGTATATCCTCGGCGATTTCGGCGTGGAAAATGACACTCTCATCAAGCTGCCGGAAACACTCAAAATCGGCGACTGGTGCAAGCAGGGGCTTCCCTACTTTGCCGGAAACCTCGACTATCTGATCCCGCTGGACAACGCCTCCGGAGTGATCGAGCTCGGTGAGTGGCGCGGCGTCGCAGTTGAATACAGCATAAACGGCAGTGACTTCAAACTGCTCTCATGGCCGCCCTTCACCATAGATCTGGGAGAAGAGCCGGTTTCCGGAACGCTCACTCTGCGTATTCTCGGACACCGCCGCAATGCACTCGGCCCCTTCTATCTTGCAAAGCGTCCCTATTGGACAGGTCCTGCGCAGTTCAAGATGGTGGAAACAACTGAACGCCAGCTGGTAAAATGCGGACTGCTTGAAATGCCGCAAATCAAATTCTGATACAGTTCAGGCATAAAAGGAAACGGTACGGAGTATTTTCTCCGTACCGTTTTTTTATTTCAGAAGCCGTCAGAAAAAAGATGATTTTTTGAACTGGTCAGTTGCGAATCTGTATCTGCGGAGTAAAATATTTACCGGTACTCTTCTGGCAGAACAAAGGCCGTTTTTTCTGTTTTTTTATCCGTTCCGGACATCATAAGCTTATCAGATATCCGCTGAAAACGGAGCGGATTTTTTATCCCTTTTTTCCTTAAAAATATAAAACTTCTGTAAAACACAACAGCAAAAGAGGATTTGAGTGAATAATATGCATAAAATCCTCTCTTTTTTTGTGTTTCTGCTTGACAAAAAGATGATTTGGGATTAGATTTTACACGATAATATATTATTAAACGGTAAACTATAATTTTTTTACAGGAGAAACAGGCTTTGGCAAGGGATGCTGAATACATTATGATGCTGCTTCAAGAGTACGGAATGGCTACTCCTGAACAGGTCGCTCAGGCGAAAGAGGCGGCACTCAATGACCCCGACGAAAAGGATGCCGTTGATTTCCTTATTGAAATGCAGGTCATATCAGATGACGAGCTGCTTTCCATGCTCGCCCAGCAGTACGGAATGGAAATGATGAACATCGAGGGATTCGACATCCCCGCAGAAGTCATTTCAAGCGTCAGTACTGAAGTTGCACGTTATTACGAAATCGTTCCGGTCGCCCGCCATAACGAAGTTCTCACTGTGGCGATGAGCGATCCCTCCGACGTTGAAAAACTCGATACCCTGCGCTATCTCATCGGTGGCGACGTCGAAGCGGTCGCAGTTCCGCGGAAAGAGATTCTGAAGGCCATCGACAAGTACTACGCCGAAGACGAAGAGCGTCTCAAGTCGATGATCAACGACAAGGATGTCAACAGCGTTGAGATTCTGGTTTCCGAAGATGAAGAAACCAACGTCGGTGCAATGGATGACGACACCATTCCGATCATCCGCCTTGCGACCAAGATCATCCTTGATGCATACAAGATGAAGGCATCGGATATCCACCTTGAACCGATGGAAAAGCGTTACCGCATCCGCTACCGCATCGACGGATCACTGCGTGAAGTTGAAGGTCCGCCGAAATATCTTCAGGCGAACTTCACCAGCCGTATCAAGATTATGTCCCGCATGGACATCACCGAAAAGCGTATCCCGCAGGACGGACGTATCCAGATTTCCGTCGGCGACCGCGATATCGACCTCCGCGTATCTTCGATCCCCACCATTTTCGGTGAGAGTATCGTAATGCGTATCCTCGACAAGGCAAGTATCCAGCTGGATATTCCCAAACTCGGATTCTACGCCGACGACCTCGACATGGTCACCAAAGTCATCAACTATCCTGACGGAATCTTTCTGGTCACAGGACCTACCGGTTCCGGTAAAACCACCAGTCTTTACGCGTTTCTCAACACCATCAACACCCCTGCGCGCAAACTCATCACGGTCGAAGACCCGATCGAGTATCAGCTCCCCGGTATCAACCAGGTTCAGGTCGACCGCCACGTCGATATGACCTTCGCCGCTGCGCTGCGTTCAATGCTGCGTCAGGCACCGAACATCATCATGGTCGGTGAGATCCGCGACGTTGAAACTGCCGAGATTGCCATCAACGCATCACTCACCGGACACCTTGTGTTCAGTACGCTCCACACCAACGACGCTCCCGGAGCCGTCACCCGTCTGGTCGATATGGGCGTAAAACCATTCCTGGTGGCAACAAGCTTGCGTGCAGTCATGGCACAGCGTCTTCTGCGCCGTGTCTGCAAAGAGTGCCGCGAGGAACATACTCCGACCGCAACCGAGATCCGTATGCTCAATCTGACTCCGGAATACCTTGCAAACCACAAGTTCTACAAGGGCAAAGGATGTCCCGCCTGCGGATACACCGGCTACAAAGGCCGTATCGGTATCTATGAAATATTCCTCATTACCGAAGATGTCGGCCGCCTGATCTTCGCCAACGAAACCAGCGGAAGAATCAGAGAGCAGGCCCGCCGCAACGGCATGAGATCACTGCGCGATGACGCCATCCGTAAAGCCGAGGCCGGAATCTCCTCGCTCGAAGAGGTGATCATGGTCACTTTGCGCGACGAAGCATAATTACGAGGTATTGGCTATGTTGGATTTTGAAAGTACAGCATTGATCGACTTGATCAATAACGAATACGGCTACTCCAATCCCGCTCTCAAAGGTCATATGGCTGAAGTGAGCGAGGAGTGCGAGCGTTCAGGCAAAAGCGCATTTGAAGTAATTACCAACTTCGGAATTTTCACTCCGGAGCAGCTGCTTGAACTGATGGCGAACAACCTCGGTTCCTACGTCTGGGATCCCCATATGGGAGACGTTTCCCGCGAAGCGATCTCCGAGATCGACAACCAGACCGCCCGTACCCACGGAGTTATCCCGGTACAGAGCGACGAAACCACTATCTACATGGCGATGCGCAATCCGCTGGACTACCGCACCGTCGAAGCTCTCCGCTTCATCACCGGCAAAGATGTCATTCCGCTTCCCGTAGCTCCCGACACCTTCGCCAATGAGCTTGAGCGTTACTATCCTGAACAGGTCGATACCGTCGCTGACATCGTCGCCCAGTTCGGAGATTACGCTGTTGAAGATGTCGACGATGACAGCGATGACCGCGCAAACGACGCTCCTATCATCAAATTTGTGGAAGTCGTTATTCAGCAGGCAATCCGCGACAAAGCGTCGGATATTCACTTTGAGCCGTTCGAGAAGAATTTCCGTATCCGCTACCGTGTCGACGGTGCTCTTTATGAAATGCCGCCGCCGCCGAAGAGTCTGGCGCGCCCTGTTATCAGCCGCGTCAAAATCATCTCCGGACTGAATATCTCTGAACGCCGCCGCCCGCAGGACGGACGTATCCAGCTCAAATACAACG
>JAZQTR010000148.1:0-13687 GCA_045630865.1 Victivallaceae bacterium | reverse complement strand
CGCCTCCGGAAACACCGTCGATACTGCGGTCGAAGTTGTAGAGCGCACGGGTGTTGGCGTCATTTTTGAACTCGGTCTGCGGAGTGAAGTTGCCGCTGTACCGCTCGCCGGATGAAACGCGCAGCAGGTCGATATCGCCCTGGAACTTGGCAACTTTATTATTGCGCAGCTCCTGTTTTCTTGCTACGGCTACTTGCGCTCCGACGGTAAAGTTCTGGGGCATCATGATACTGGGAAGTTTCACCTTCTTCAGATTGATTCCGGTGATCTTCGCCTGTTTGCTGAAGACCTTTTTTCCGTTGAGGTAGACAGTGACGCCGGATTTCTCTGACCACTGGCAGGCGACGTGGTTCCATTTGCCCGTTTCAAGCGGAAGCTTGAATGCACCTTTGGTGACTTTGTTGTTGCCGTCTTTGACCATCACCACGCCCTTGCCGCTCTTCTGGTCCCAGTCGAGCGTAAAGAGGCTCTGGCGGGCGGGATAGTGCTTGGCAAGGATCGAGTTGAAAGTGTTGGCGGCATCAAAGAGGGTCACTTTACCGCTCTGTTGCGCCGGTTTGAAATAGCACTCGACGGTTCCGTCACCGTTGGGCCAGAACCACTCGGAGCTTTCACGAATCTGCATATCCTCTCCCCAGGTCGCCCAGCTGGTGGTGACGTGGGTGAAAGCTGTTGAATCGGAAATATTGAGGCTGTAATCTCCCGGTTTGCCAGATACTCCGGCGTGGAAGTTGGCATCGTTGTATCTGGGGAAGACCAGCTCTCCGGCACAGCGCAGCGCGGCACGGGAAATTTCCATCTTCGCCAGACGGCTGTTCAGGTCGGAAATTTTTCTGCCGTAGTTGTCATATTCTGAATTTTTCGTGGCAAGCGAGATCTCAAGCGCAACTTCCGCCGCCTGCGGATGGATGAATCCGTGCACCCGGTAGGTCGATTTTACCTGCGGCGGACGCATGTGGCTGATCCAGCGCGGATCACTTACGCTCTCACTCAAACGTTTGCCGTTTTTGTCGAACTGGGCAAGGCGGATGAATGTTCCGTAGGCGAGAGGTGAAACCGACTTGACGTCAAGCTCGATGGCGGCGGGTTTGCCCTGAACTCCTGACGGAAGTTTCATTCTGGCACTGCCGGTCACTTCACCGATCTTCTGCGCCTCAAGCAGAATTCCGTTGCCGGAGCGGGAAGCCCTGATACCGGCACCCTTCCAGATATTTGCGTTGTCGAGGATGCCGGAAATCAGATTGGCAACTTTGCTGCCGTCTGTTGGTTTTGCGGTTCCTGACGCCGGCACAAGATAAAGCTCGCTGACGTTTGCCGGAACAGTAAAGCGCAGACGGACATCTCCCGGTTCGGGAGAATCGATCTGTGTCACTTTGAGGGCGGCGCGTTTGCCGTCGGCAAAGAGTGCGTTGACTCCGAATGCGCCATTGACGGGGAATCCGGCGGATTTTTCCAGTTTGCGGCGGTCGAAAACCACCTCGTAAGCGACGGAGCTGTCATTGAGAATGTTCCACTCAAGGCTCACTGCTTTCTCTCCGGGGGCGGCGGTGGAAATCTCTGCGGTTTCCTCAACTGCCGGAGCAACGGTGGCAACAGATGTTTTCACTTCAGGAACATCATCTTCGGCAACTCCGGGAGCGGCAGCGATTTTGTCATCGGCACTCTGCAAAGCTCCGACATACTTGAATTTGGCGGGCATTCCGGGAATATCGGCTGCCGCTTCAAACTTCGCCGGAACAAAGCTGTTGTCTTTCCAGCCGGGCAGAACATCTTCAGGAACTCTTGTCACCTGTTTTTCGACTTCCGGAAAGAGCGGATAGGCTTTGGAAGTCAATGCAAAGCGGTTGTTGGTGTATTTGTAGACTTTCACGCCTCCATCTCCCGGGCGGCGCAAATTGTAGCTTAACGCACTGGAAACGGTGATATTGTTGCTGAAAGTGATGTTCTTCAGCTTCTGTGCCGGACCGTCGAGGTCGCCGACCAGACGGATACCCGGTTCGATAAAGGTGTTGTTGAAGATGTGAACGCCCGGAGTGGTAACGTTGATCCAGTCGTAATTTTTCATTTCCGGCTTGTTGATATTCAGGCGGTTTTTCGCCTGTTTTGCCGGAATTCCGATTTTGAAAGTGCTGCTTGAACCGGTCTTGAAGATGTTGGCTGAAGTGCGGTAGACGAGGTTCTGATAGATATAGACCGGACCTGCCCACGGTTCACCGTTGATGGGCTGGTAGGAGATACTCTGGAAAATATCCACACATCTGTTGCGCCGGAAATGGCAGTTTTTGGCGTGGTTTTCGGTTTCCACGGCGTTGTCGATGCACTTTTCAAAGAGGTTGTCTTCGATGATGGTATTTTCTGCCCAGTTCAGATTGGCGATACCGTCAAAGACGTCGTGGATATAACAGTTGCGGAGTGTCCAGTTTTTTCCGACATTGCGGATTATTCCGGTTTCATAGTAGATCAAAGCTCCGTTGGTCGGGTTCTTGTGCACCCAGTAGTGGAAACGCTGATCTTTGGGGTTCTTGATGACCACTTTTCCGGATTTGACCAGATCGATCAATTCGGCAACATCATCAAATATCGGGAAGTTGTGCCATTCACACTGCTCGACCAGAACGTTTTTGCTTGACTCGGCAACCCGTTCGCTGTACTGCTCGCCGATATATCTGCCGGAAACACCTCCGGCAAGACAGCCGAGGAAAAGAGAGTTTTTCACTGTGACATCGTTTCCGGAAACGTAAATCGCAGTTCTTGCCGGCGTTTCAAAGGTGATTCCGTCAATGATGACGTTGAGGCTCTCACCTGACTTGCCGAGGAGGCCGAAGTTGTAGGAACGTGAGTCGGGATTGTCGACGTCAGTGTGCTGTTCGCGCGGGGCGGAAATTGCCATGATGTGTTTATTGGGATCAGCCGGACCGTATTTGCCGTCCGGACGCAGACGCACGAAGAGTTTGCCGCTGGACTTCTGGAAATAGAAGCCGTGACGGGGGCCGGGAACTCCAGGACGCACCTCAAAGGTCATAAGTCCGGCAAGCGTCTTGTAGGGGAAGAGGTCGGTGCCGCTGTAAAGCACACGCGCAGGACGCTCGTTGTCGGGCTTGACAAAATATGTTCCGCTCTTTTTGTCGTGGAGTTGCCACTTCTTTGCCTTGGTGCGGACTGCTTTGTCAGCTCCGGTGATGATTACCCGGTTCTTTTTGACTTTGTCGGCTTTGAAGGTCACCGGTTTATCTTTGGTTCCGAAGCGTTTGAGCCGTACGGTTTCAAAGTAGACTCCGGGTTTGATAATCACGGTGTCTCCGGGATTTACCCGGTCTGCCGCCGCCTGAACGGTGGCAAAAGGTTTCTTTTCACTTCCGTTGCCGCCGGCTGAAGCGGAACCGTCAACGTAGAGTGTTGCTCCATGACAGCAGAAGAGCGGGAGCAGTGCAAGCCACAATTTTTTCATGATATTACCTTTGATAGTTTTTCAGCAGCCATGCTTCGTGGCTGTCAAGTTTGAGTGAAGACATTTTTTCTGCGATCGAGTGTTTGATCTGCCAGCTGTCGAGAGTGCGGGCGATACGCAGCCGGAGCAATCCGTCTGAACGGCGTGTCTTTGCCCCATTGCCTTTGAGCTGTTCGATCATCTGCCACGAGGTGTCCTCAGCCAGATTTTTGAGGACGGAGCCGATCTTATCGCGGAGAGCGGTATTGGCTTCTCCCACTTTGAGCAGAGCCATAACGGTATGACCGAAGAACTTTTCGCAGTCGCGCTTGACGAGCTGGGAGATGAGGAAATCCGCACTCTCAGCCTGACGCAGTCTGCCGAGCAGATAGGTGGCGGCGATCCTGCGCTCTGCGGAGTAACGCAGATTGGCGTTTACCGGAGTGCGGTCATCGCGTTCGATAAGCTCTTTGAGCATATCCGCCACGCCGGGATCGTTGAGCAGGGCAAGTCCGAAAGCGGCGTTGTAAGCAGCCGGAGTTCCGGGGTTTTCTGCGATTATTTTTCTGGCGATATCAGCTTTGTTCTGCTGTTTGATGTTCCAGATGCCGAGCGCGGGATTTTCACTCTTGAGCAGTTCGATGATTTTTTCATCTGCGGCACAGCTCCACGCGGCGTTGAGATCGTGTCTGCCCCACTTGGCGGTTTCGTTTTCGTTCATTTCCGGATGTGCCGGAAGCTCATTTTTTATATCATCGAATGAAACCTGAGAGGGGAGAATACCTGACTCCTGAGCTTTTGAAGCAATGACGCCCGAGAGTTCTCCGAGCGCGGTCAGGCAGGAGATCATTCTTATCGCACAGCCGAGGTCGTGATCGACTCCGAGGTGACGTGCCGGAGCAATGACTCCGTCGACGCCCTCCGGGAAGAGGACTCTCAACGGAACCGGGATATCTATGCGGATCTCCCAGCAGGAGGCAGCGATGTTCCAATCCTGAAAATTCTCGCTCTCAAAGAAGATATCCTGCGCGTGGGTATCCAGATTGGATATGACGGTGAAGATATTTTCTTCGCACTTGCCGCCGGAAGCGAAATATTCTCCCAGTGTCCACTGTTTTCCGGTCACGATGTGATCTCCCTCACGCAGACCGGGATTGTCGGAAACCTGCACGAAGACAGCGAATTCGCGGTAGTCATCTTTCAGGTGGACATCGCAGGTCTCAAGGAAACACCTTGAGAAATCTTCAAAATCATACTGGGCTACTCTGCCGGCATCGAAGTTTGCCGCTCCGAAGCTCTTGCCGTGGAAAATGCCCATCGTGTTGGTGTAGCTGTTGAACTCCTCATCACCCTCGCGTCCACGGATAAATCCCGCACCGGCACAGCGGCAGAGCAGAGCTTCGCTTGTGGCGTCGATAAAGGTATTGGCTTTGATCCTGATGAGGTCGCCCGAGAGTCTGTCGCGGCAGATGACGGCGGTGACTTTGTTTCCCGCTTTTTCGCATCCGCAGAACGGAGTTTCATACCAGATGGTTGCACCGCATCCGATGGCGGCGGCTTCGAGTTCCATTTTGAGATTTTCGCTCATCCAGAGGTAACCCTCGCGTTTTTGAGCAAGTTCTCTGATCTCAGCCGCGATACCGGTGAGTTTCTGGATGTAGGGTTGAGGAATGAATCCGCCGGTCCAAACTCCGCCGGGGTAGGTCGTTTTGTCAATGGCAAGCACTTTGAGTTTCTGACGGGCGGCTGAAATTACCGAAACGATTCCGGCTGTACCTGCTCCGCAGACGACCGTATCGAATTCGACGGTCTTGACGATCCTGGTGTCGGGGATTGTTCTGTCGGGCAGGATGCCTGAAAGTCCGGCATCAAGAGCCGCCGCCGGATTGTCGAACACATTGTCGCTGAACCGGGCGGCGGTCAGGATGAGGCGCGCGTCGGCGAGTTCCGCCGGACGGGTCTCCCAGAGGGCGGCAAATCTCTGACGTGCCGACTGGCAGGTGGTATCGCTCTCAACGTCGAAAGAAACGTAGTACATCATATCGGCGTTGGAGGAGACGATTTCAAAGAATCCGTATTTTCCGTCAGCGATTTTGCTTTCAGATGACACAACTGCGGTGAACTTTCTGCCTTTTTCGGGATAACTGCGGGCATCTATGAGCCGTTTTGCCTCAAAAGTGACATAATTGCCGCAGAAGTCGATGAATTTAAGGGTGTTGCCCTTTTTTTCGGCAAGTTCGAGTCCGAAGTACGGACGTACACCGTGCCGGATGCACCATCCGGCGAAGACCGGAGTAAATCCGGCGATCACCGTCCTGCCTTCGGGAGAGAGGGCGTGGCGTTCAATGAGTTCACTGCGGAACTCTTCCGCCTCTGCGTGTTTCAGGGGGGCATCCCAGTTTCTGCCGCCGTCGAAAGCGTAAGCGTAATCGCTTCCCGGGGAGATGGCACTGTCAACTATCACTGCTCCGGGAATGGTTTTTGCCAGTCCGCAGCCGTAGTAGGTTGCTCCGAGAATAAGGGTGTCAACTTTATAGCTTTTCATATTTCCTCCGGATAGAGCAATTTTATTTATCAAGTCTTTCAACGAGCTGAGCGACAGGAGTCAGCATAACGCCCATTTTTCCGACTTCAGGCATATATGTTGAAACGATCAATTTGTCGTTGTAAACGAAGTGCGGGTGCGGATGCGGGTGGAACATGGTTTTGGTTCCCGGGGGATTGTAAACGATACCGTCATCGTAAACGAGTATATATTTTCCCGTCTGCGTGTTTCCGAACGCCATGCGCCACGGATAGCCGACGGAGCATCCGGCTCCGATATCGCAGATGACGTATTTGTTGTCGTAAGTGATATCTCCGTGACTTGCGGAGGCGGCTCTGCCCTCTTTGGGAAGCCACACCGGCTTCATCACCTGTCTCTGCAGTCCGGTGGCAAGATCGTGGTAAATCATTCCCTGATTGTTGTTGGTCGAGCAGAAAACAAAACCTTTGCCGTCACGGCACCAGACCTCGTGGGTGGCGTAGTTGCTGACAGATGGAATCAATGTCTGTTTACCGTTACTCTCAACGATCCACAGCCGGGGATAGTAAAGCTCTTTGTGGTCACGGATATGGTGCAGCTTGCCCTTGCTGTCGATCCAGTCGACCTCCCATGCGACCATAGCCATATCGGGGTTGGCCGGATTTATCTGGCCGTGGTTGGCGTAAAATTTGGTTTCGCCCCATTTGGTGAAGCTGCCGTCTTCTATATTCAATATTCCGTGGGCAAAACTGTCATCGTACTGCAATTCGATGAATGCCTTTTTGCGGTCGGCGGAAAGCGTGAGGTGTGTGCCGCAGAAAACCAGCGTTTTGCCCAGCTTTCTTATCTCTTCGGGCATCGGACAGATCAGGCGGCTCTTTCTCTCACCTTTGGCAAGGTCGATACAGCGCAGTCCTTCGACATTATCCATGCTGTAGATTTTGGAATACTCGGGATCGACATAAATTCCGTGTCTGCCCCGGAGAGTTTTGATATCCGTCTCAAATATCTCATCTCTGGCAAAGTCGAGAACTGCGATCGTGCGGTGCATATTCGTGTAGTCACGTCCGGGAATTTCTTTTTCGACTTTTGCAAACACCAGAAATCTGCCGTCGTTGGTCATTTCACGGGTTGTGAAGTAGAACGCCTGCTGGTTATGGGATATGTCTGTGTCAAGAAGATAGGAGACGACTCCGGAACTGTGGACGATTTTCTTGAAATGTTTTGAAGTCTTCCAGGGTTCGTACACAGGCGGTTTCTCCGCTTTACCGGTACAGCATCCGCCGGAAAATACGCAGACGGCAGCGGCAAATAAAACAACTAATTTATTCATATATTACTCAGATACTTTATCTACGAGCTGTTTGACAGGAGTGAGCAGAACGTTCATCTTGCCGGGTTCTGTCATATATGTCGAAATAATCAGTTTGTCATTGTAGACAAAGTGCGGGTGCGGATGGGGATGGAACATCGTTTGGGTTCCCGGCGGATTGTAAACAATTCCGTCATTGTAGATCAGAGTGTATTTGCCGTTTTCTGCATTTCCGAACGCCATGCGCCACGGATAACCGACAGAGCATCCGGCTCCGATATCGCAGACGACGTATTTGTTGTTGTAAGTGATATCTCCGTGACTTGCGGAAGCCGCTCTGCCCTCGCCGGGAAGCCACACAGGTTTCATCACCTGTCTCTGGAGTCCGGTGGCAAGATCGTGGTAAATCATTCCCTGATTGTTGTTGGTCGAGCAGAAGACAAAACCTTTGCCATCACGGCACCACACTTCGTGCGTTGCATAGTTGGTGACCGAGGGGATCATCGTCTGTTTGCCGTTGCTTTCAAGTATCCACAGGCGGGGATAATAGAGCTCTTTGTGGTCACGGATGTGGTGGAGCTTGCCTTTGCTGTCGATAAAGTCAACCTCCCAGGCGACCATCGCCATATCGGGATTTACCGGATTCATCTGACCGTGGTTGGCGTAAAATTTGGTATCTCCCCACTTGGTGAAAGTTCCCTCTTCTATGTTGAGTATTCCCTGGGTGAAGCTGTCATCGTACTGCAGATCGAGGAACGCTTTTTTGCGGTCGGGGGAGAGCGTGAGATGGGTGCAGTAGAAATGGAAATTTTTGCCCATCTTTTTAATCGCTTCGGGCATCGGACAGATCAGCCGGCTGGTTCTTTCGCCTTTGGCAAGGTCGATGCAGTGCAGACCGGCGCTGCTCATATAGTAGATGCGTGAGTTGACGTTGTCGATGAAAGCTCCGTGTCCGGCACGGACTGTTCTGGCGTCGGTCATAAATATCTCGTCTTTGGCGAAGTCGAGGACGGCCAGTGTGCGGTGAGCTTTGGTATTGTCACGGGAGTAATCCTCTTTTCCGATGGTCTGGAACACCAGAAATCTGCCGTCATCGGTCATTTCACGGGTCACGAAATAGAATGACTGCTGGTTGTGGGAGATATCGGTTTTAAGAAGATAGGATTCAACTCCTGTCTTGTGGACTATCTTTTCGAAGTGTTTGGAACTCTTCCAGGGTTCGTATTCCATAGTTTTCTCCATTTTTCCGGTACAGCATCCGGTAAGTGCGGCAGTCATTGCCGCCGCGGCAAAAAATATACTTTTTTTCATAATAATCCTCAATCAAACTCCTCTGCTCCGAGAACGGTGAATCCTGAACTTGCACCCTGCTTGAGAGCGGTGAACACCATGCGGACAGGATATTCTTCTTTGCTCTTTGCCCGGTACTCAATGCAGATCACGGGATTTATGTTGTCATTGCCGGTTTTGACGGCTGAAAAGGTGAAATTTCCGAGCCTCGGAGCGTCTCCTGACAGCAGTCTGTTGGCGGTGAAATTCATGTTTTTGCCGCGTCCGGAAACGGTGTCAGCGCGGAAAACAGAAAGCGAAGCGCGGGTGACGACCGGCATTATGGTTGAAACATAGACTCTCACGTTGGGTTTCTTGCCTGAAAAACGGGCAATCAGAGCCTTGGCGGTGGTCTTTTTGATTGCAGGATCGGGCATCTTGTACAACTTGACAGCCATTCCCTCATTGACGTAGAGGTTTCGGGTGAGGCGACCGGCGACCGGCTTGATTTTTCCGTGGAAAGAGAAAACAACTCCGTCTGCAGGAATCGCCATCGCTCCGCGTTCAAACTCCGGAATATCCATCGCTCTGCCGGATGCTTTGGTGACAACGCCGTTTACGACCGCAACTTCAGCACCGTACACGTTGGTGCGGGTGGTTTTGCCGTATTCAGGAGTGTAGAAGGTCAGCTCTTTTACATCACGCACTTTGTTGATGCCGACTTTGTCACGCACCTGGATGAGCGGGCAGGTTCCGAAAGTGACACCGATGCTTTTTTCTTCAGCGGCGATTTTCTTGAAATCCCACGGCTGCGGGATCTCTTTTATCAGCAGTTCGGGAGCGTCAAACATCTTTGCCGCCTTGAAGAGCGGAGAAACTTTGGTGTACTGGGCTGCAAAGTTTTCCGGCAGTTCTTTGCCGTTGAGAACTTCAGCCGGTGTGGTCTGGATTTTCTTCAGGCTTTTGTTTCCGGAGAAATAGTAGTGGTCGATGATGGCATCATAGTAGCTGTTGGGGCGGACTTTGGGGTTTGCCGCATTCCAGGCGAACTCGCCGACGGTCGGGATTCCCTGCTGCTGGGGGTGAGTCCACCAGGTGGTTCCGAGGAGTTTGAGTCCGCGTTTGTAAGTCTGTTTGCACAGATTGGCAGTCGGCACAGGATCGTACCACGGTGCCGCCCAAACATCCTCAAAACCTTTCTCTTTCAATGTGTTGAGGTGCGGATAATCCTTGGAGAAACCGTATTTCCACATAATGAAGCTGGTCTTTTTGGAGATCAGATCGAATGTTTTTGACGCATCGGCAGGGCCGTTGGCAGGGCCGTTGAGATACCACGGAGTCTGGTGGGGGAAGAACATATCCTGCGCAAAGATCGCCTTGCAGTTGCGTTTGGACATATATTTTTCGACTTCGTTGATGTAGTCTGAAAAGAGAACAGGGAAACTCTTGCCGGATTTCTTCATCAAAATATTCATTCCATCCTGGAACTCATCACATCCGACTTCAAAATAACGGGGAGAACCGAAGAGGGCAAACACCTCATCGAAGAAGTCGAAAAGAACCTTGTAGAAGTCAGGATGGGTGATATCCATCGCAACCGGCACGTCTTTGTCTTTGCGCTCCCATCCCGAAGTGCTTTTTCCGTAGAGCGGGAAGATCAGAGGGGCTCTGCGGATGTGACCGATGGAGTTTGTCCACGGCATAACTTCAAGTCCGCAGGCTCTTGAATAGCGGATGAATTCCGCAAGGTCGCTCTGCAGAAGTACCGGCGGCTGTGCCAGTTCAGGATGCTTTTTGCACTCAAGATTGCCTCTGAAGTCGAGGAATATCACATTGAAACCGAACATCGCCACTGAACGGATGACCGGTTTGACCAGTCTGTGCAGCTCCTCACCGGTCGTGGTGGGAAATTCGATCTTCATCGCTCTTGTATCGAGGTCAGGACGGTCGGCAAGATCCATTTCGGGAAGCGTCACACCCTCTTCTGCAATCTTGGTATCAGGTCCGCAGAGAATGGAGAGAACTCTGCCTGCTCCGCGCCATGCTCCGTCGATGCCGGCGGCGTTGACGGTGATCCCTCTTTTGTCGATTTTCAGGCGGTAGGACTCTTTGTACTTTTTCAGCCAGCCGTCAGTCTGATCGTTGACAAATCTGATTTTGAGCGGTGCTTTGTCTTTCGTGACCTTGATGCCGTAGTCTGCAAGATGGTCAGTCAGCATTTCAGCCGGATCAAAACCGGGAATATTGTTTTCAAGAGTGAAAGCTGTTCCAGACAGCGTGATTTCATTCTTGAACGTGACTTTTTCCGGAGTCGGGATCAGCCTGAATTCAGAAGCGGAGACCGCCAGAACGCAGACAGCAAAAAGAAGTGACAGGAGCTTTTTCATTTTATTTAATCCACTGTTGTTGGTTAAAACCTCTTGTACACATTTACCGCCTTCAGGTGTCAGACCCCGAAGACGGTATGAAATACAGAATAGAGTTATTTCTTTATAATCGATCTGATATGGTCGTCCAATGCCTTATGGCCATCTGAGTGCGGTGTGCTGTGCCCTCCGGTCGGGCTGGTTTGCATGTGCTTTTCAACTCCGGCAGGAACGCTGTTGTATGCGGTAAAAACGCTTGACGGCGGACAAACGGTATCCATAAAACCGGTGTTGAAATAAATCGGACACTTTACACGTTTGGCAAAGTAGGCGCAGTCATAATAGGGGGCGCATTTTGCGTATTCCGGATGGGCTTTGAACTGCTCGATAGTGTAATAGAAGGGCGCACCGCCTTTGCGGTCGGCAAGGCATCCGGATAAATCGCACCATCCCGGAACTCCGCATCTGGCGAAAGTGACATCCTTATCCAGAGCGCATGCGGCGAGAACCTGCGCACCGCCCTGACTTCCGCCGGAAACGATGAGATTTTTTCCATCCCACTCCGGCTGACTTTTGATATATTCAAGGGCACGCATCAGGCGCATATAGACGCCTTTGAAGTAGTATTGGTCACGGTCGTGACGGCCCCAGAGGGCGTAACGCTCTTTGCAGGTGTCACTGATGGTCGTGTAGTAGTAGCTCTTTCTCAAGTCATCATAAAACTTTTTGGGTTTGCCGTTGATGATGCCGTGAGCGTTGATGTCAAGAGCGATGAGCCCTTTTTCCGCCATTGCAATCTGTTTTCCCGCACCGTGGACACCTGCTCCGTGGAACGAGACGAATGCCGGACAGCTCTTCGGTTTGGCGTTTTTGGGAACGCAGAGATATCCGGAAACCGGTTTTTCTCCGGCACAGGCGACTTTGATGTCGTAAATATTCACCAGTTTGTTTTCAACCGGAACTCTCTCGAGCTCTTTCATAGGAACGGCGGCAAGCTCGGCTTTGACCTTGTCCCAGAACTCATCGAAATCAGCTGGTTCCGGAGCCGGCAGCAGCATTTTGTCGGGTTCGACCATTGCTCCTATGCCGCTTTTGACCGTCTCGCTGATAACTTTTCCTCTTCTTTTTACATCCTGCTTGATGAATGTCTTCTTGCTGTCTTTTGCCCAGACAATAATGTAGATCCACGAGGGCTTGGACGATGAGGTTTCAATTTTCAGCTCTCCGGCGGCAGATACCATTTTTCTCTCAATGACTTTGTGGTCGTGATGGAGACGGTACTGAATGAATTTGTCAGTCGGCATTTTGCCGTCTTCGAGCATTTTTATGGTGAAGACGATTTTTTCACCGGCTTTGTAAATGGCATCTTTTTTGTTGACAGAGCAGTCAAATGTGATGACACCTGCCTGAACGGCGGCTGAAATTATCATCGCAGTAAAAAAGAGAAGTTTTTTCATTTTATTCAAATTTTTCTTTTGGAATCTCTTGTCAGAGACGTTTGGTGTTCTCGTAGTACCAGAAGATCTTCCACGGCATCTGTCCGGTGTAGGCGTTACCGTAATATGCTCCATTGGTGAGGTATCCGACGTGGCCGTCGGCAAACACGATATTGGGACGCAGGTTGTGACGGATTCTGTTCACAAGAACCAGTGCTTCACGGTAAAGGAAAATTCTGCTGGTGCTGTCCCAGGTCACAGCATAGGGGCGGGGATCGGTGTCGGTGTCGAGGTAGGCGGTGTCTGCCATCATCATAACCTGACTCGGCCATTTAACTTTGGCAAGCACTCTGTTGCCGACGCCGCGCCGGTCGCAGCCTTCGGCTCTGGTGCTGCCGCTTCCGCTGTAACCGTAGCTGGTATAAATCGGATAGTTTTCAGTTCCACCACTGTAGGGTTTCTCGTCAGAGGGACAACGGGTGGTTTTGACGATGACATCCCACGGAACTTTGACGCCGCGGTAGAATGGGTTGCAGTCGATACGCGTCCATCTCTGAATGCTGACAAGCTTGAGTCCAAAACCGACGGAGGGCATCGAGGAACCGAACATTACTCCGTTGTTGTTGTCGGCGTACATCTGACACCAGCTGCCGAGAGTTTTCAGGTTGTTGACGCAGGTGGAGCTTCTGGCACGCTCGCGTGCGCTTGAGAGTGCAGGCATCAGGATAGACGCCAGAATAGCGATAATGGCAATCACCACCAGAAGCTCGATAAGAGTGAATGATTTTGCGGATCGGCAGTTTTTCATAGAGCGTTTTCCTTATTTTTTCTTAATGTATCTGTTGGTTATTTCAAATTTATTTTCGATTTCGGGGCGAGAGTGATCTGTTTTCCATCCACGAGCAGATAAAGCGTTTCGGCAGTCGGATTGACGATTTCCGGAAACTTTGAAGCCTTCTCTGCTGCTTCGCAGGCTTGAGCATATCTGGCGATCTCCCAGTTGGTGGCGTACCAGATATCGGGCTTGCCGGCAACGAGTTTGCAGATGTTTTCAATGATTTCCGGTCTCAGATGCTGGAGGCAGTGATTAAGCTGATCGTTGGACTCGCCTTGGCATTTTGCATTATGCAGATCACCCGGAAGGTCCATTTGGCGGCAGCCGGTGCGATCTTAGGTGTCACAGTCAGCTGCGCCGTATCGGCAGCTTATCTTGCTACGAAGCTCCAAAAAGCCTATAAAGCCTTGCCCCAGAGTAGTGAGCCACCGGAAACCTTCTCGAAAACCGCAAAGGAACTGCTGAAGGTTGCTGTCCCTATTACCATCGGCTCTGCAGGCTTGCAGCTGCTGACCGTT
>JAZQTR010000147.1:0-7255 GCA_045630865.1 Victivallaceae bacterium | reverse complement strand
GGAGCGCGTGCTCCGTAGCGGTCGCGTCCCTCGATGGTGGTGAACTTGGGAACCTTGTCGAGGATCTGCTGCCAGACGGGTTCGGGTTCGATGCCGAGCTCTTCAGACCACTTGATCAGAGTGAACGCAAGCGTACGCATACCGGCAAGCAGATATGAGGGATTGCGTCCGGCTGGAACAGCGGTCGGGATGCTCGACGCGTATTCTGCAGAGATGGCAAGCGGAATATTGAGATCCTTGTCGAGCATAAGTTCGATGCCGCGCATGATTTTTCTCACGACAGGATAGGCACGCTCCGCGAGGAACTTTTTGTCGCCGGTATAATCGACATATCCGGCGTAGAGCATGGCAGTCCAGGCTCCGCAGACGGGGTCGAGGACACTGCCGCACATAAGTCCGCCGATCTGGACACCGCGGTTGTCCACAGCGTGGGTGAAGTACCAGGCGGAGTCATCGTTGAACAGCACTTTTGCGTTGTGGCGCAAAGTCGCAGAGAACTCTTCGGATTCGATCAGATCGAAGAGCGGCATCAGCAGCTCGGGGTGTCCGAGCTTGAGCGCACCGTCATAGACCATCTGGACATTGACGTTGAAGTGGTAATCTCCGCCCCACTGGGCGTTCTGGTACTCTTCGATCCACGGTCCCTGAAGACCTGCAGCATAACCGGTGGGAGCGGTCGCGGCGGCAAGTTTCCAGGCGCAGAATTTGTAGAAGTCGTTCCAGCTGGTTTCAGGAAGAGTGAAGTCCGGAATGTCGGCAAAGAGGTCGCCCCAGAATTTGCGGGTCTGAGCAAGTTTGCTGTCCAGATCTTCCGGAATATCGCAACCGATGGTGAAGAAGTATTTTCCGTCGCGCTGTTCCCAGACACAGGTGAGCGGTTTGTCATCGGGGCAGAGGCAGTTTACGCTCCAGCCGTTGGCAAATCTGTCAGGTGCCGGATAGTTCTGCTTTTGGAGATACTCCTTTGCGCGCGGAAAGTCATCGTAAGGACGGCATTTGATTTCTGAAACTGCGTTTTCAGCGTCAGTGACCTGAAGCAGGTCTGCTCCGAGCGGAAGCTCAAGAGAGAGGGTTTTGCCGTCGGTAAGTTTGACGGTAAGGATACCGGTCTCATAGTCAAGTTCTCCGCTTTCGGGGGCGGCACCGTTTTTGAAGAAGAGTTCAAACCGTCCGACCGGCATACGTTTGGGATTGATCCAGTCTTTATCCGGCGGGTAGCAGTCATAAAAGAGCTTCTGGATAGGTTCACGTTTGTAATCGGTCTCTTCTGCACACTTGATCAAACGCTCATAAAAGTTCTCGCCGACGAGGAAATCTCCGCCCGGATGATCCCAGAAGTCGGAACGGTTGACGGTGAGGTGAAGAGCCTCTTCGCCCCAGACGAGTACACCGGCGTTGCCGTTGCCCATAGGCACACCGCAGTGGGTGCGCTCCAGCGGAAATTTGTAAAATTTTTTCATTTTTTCAAATCCTGTTGCAGTAGATAGTTGTCTTGAGGATAATATACATCCGACTGCAGAAAAAACATAGTTTTTTAAGGAAAAAATTCAACAGTTTTTATCAGACATACGTTTGAAAAAAAATACTGCAAAAGTTATATTAACCCATCATTGGACGTACTGACGGAGAAGTTTTGATGAAACGGAAAAAAGTATTGATTATTTCCCTTTGTTCGGCAGCACTTTTGTGCCTGTCAGGCGTACTTTCTGTCTGGGGAGTTTATCTGCTGGTCGGCAGCTATGGCAAGTATATTTATCCTGTCGGAAAACTCCCTTCGTGCAAAGCCGCGCTGGTGTTGGGGTGTTCGCCCACTGTGAGAAACGGCAGATTCATCAATACCCTCTTTGTCGCCCGTATGGATAAGGCGGCTGAGCTTTACCGGTCAGGAAAAGTAAAGGTGCTTATCCTCTCCGGAGACAATGGACGCGCGACTTACAATGAGCCGCAGGAAATGCGCCGTGCACTGCTCAGACGCGGAGTTCCTGATACAGCGATATTTTGTGACTATGCCGGATTCCGCACTCTCGACTCGGTCATCCGTGCCGACGCGATTTTCGGACAGCGCAAAATTATCGTGGTATCACAGGCATTCCACTGCGCACGCGCCATATACCTCGGACGGAAGCACGGAGTGGAATGTTACGGATTTGCCGCAGATATCCGTATCCCGCGCCGTTGGCTGATCCGCAACACCATCCGCGAAACGCTCGCCAGATGTGCCGCTGTTGCAGACATCATTATCGGACGCCACCCCAAATTTTACGGTAAGCGTATAGATCTTGACAAACCGCAGGTGAAAGATCCGGTTTCAACATTTGAAAACGGGATCATTTGACTTTGTTTTCTTTGCCGAAGACGATCTGATCGGCGATTTTATCCTGAACCAGCTTGATGTAGAAGTTGCCGAGGTGTCCGCCGCGGTTGAACCAGACGAGTTTTCTGCCGAGTACGGTGTCAAGGAACTTGCGGTCGGAGTCGGAGAGCAGGAAGTCGTCGTAGTTATGGAAAACGGTGATACGCGGATCATTGGCGAGGGTCTGGCTTATGCTCCGCAGGTTGCAGAGGGAGTAGACGCTGTTTCGGGGGAGCGGGGCGAGTTTATGCATCAGCATTTTTTCTGCGTAATGCCGGAAGGTCACGCGGTCGAGCTCAAGATAGAGGTTGTTTTTTCTTACAGCGTTGCCGTCATTTTTTATTCCCGGAAGCGGGGACTCTTTGTGTGCTGACAGCATAAGTTCGCGCATGGAGTTTCTCAAATTCAATCCGACCATAACCCGGCTTTCGCTGTACGGAATGGTGATGCGGTAGTTGCGCGGATCGAGTCCCGGCAGTCCGGGAACGTAAGGCGGATACTTGACGCCGTGAATGAGCATATAGTTTCCGGCGGCATCGACGAATTTATTGCGCAGCTCGTTAAACTCTCTTTTTGATGTGCCTGAAAGCAGCTTATCGGCGCGATCCATGGCGTAATCGAGCGATACGGGGGGATTCAATGCCACGAAGCGGCTGAAGCAGGTTTTGCCGTTTTTGCGCTCGAGATCGGCGAGTTTCAGGGTGTGCATGGCTCCGAAACTGTAACCGGCTATGATGATTTCCGGATCTTTGACGAGTTCAGCCTGTTTGAGATCATTTATCACTTCAAGTATGGCATTCTGCAGAACCTGTGCATCTTCGGGCAGAAATCCGGGAAGTTCTCCTGCAGCTCTGCTCCGGTTGAACTGCCATGTGAAGACGCTGTTGAGAACAGCTGCATTGGCTCCGCGCACGTGGAAACGCTCGGCGAAAGAGACAGGTATTCCTGATAAATAAGTTCCGCCGATTCCGGGCAGGAAGATTACCAGCTTTTCTTTTGCCGGAGCTTCGCCGTCTTTGGGTTCGGGGGCTTTCCAGAATCCGTAACGCATTGCCGGACGCTCTTGGCTGATAACTACTTTCCGGGTTCTGTATGCCTCTTTGAAATCGCTGTTGAAGAGCGAGCGCGGCATATACCAGAAGTCTTTGTCTTTCAAACCTTTGAACAGTGTTGACCGCATGCTGTCAGTGACTGGATCGACACTGTGGTATCCGGTCAGATCTATCCACTGCGCCCTGCTGTCTGCCGGAGGAATAACCGGCTCTTCGGGCGGCAGGGCGGGGTATGCCGGAGTCGGGGTATTCTGCTCTTCTGCCAGACGTGTGAATTCATCACGGCGGCGGTTGAGTTCACGGTAGAGCCAGAGATCCTGCTGTATTTCGCGGTAGAGCAGCGACATCTCGTGAAAAGTCTTGTAGGTGTCGTAACTGCCTTCTACTGCGTTGGAAAATTTATCTTCAGCCATGACCATCCGGTTGAGTCCGGTCGCCCATCCGCAGTACGGAATATAGGTTTTGCAGTCAAAGATTGCATCGAAGAGCAGTCCGACGGTATCGCGCACGTTGACCGCACTTGAAAATGGAA
Source organism: Victivallaceae bacterium (assembly GCA_045630865.1). Taxonomy (GTDB): domain Bacteria; phylum Verrucomicrobiota; class Lentisphaeria; order Victivallales; family Victivallaceae; genus UBA1784. The sequence continues at coordinate 3,318 of JAZQTR010000147.1, read as the reverse complement.
GCATAAACGTACATCCGGGAGCAATTCCCCACTCGGCGAAAGCCTGCCCGAAGTTGGAGTCCGTGCTGTAGATGTGGAGCCAGTTCTTTGCCGGATCGAAAAAGCCGGCTATTCCGACAATGGTGTTGAAGAAAAAGCGTATGGTTTCATCAAGTGCGCCACGCCACTCCGCACGCAGAAGGCAGCTGACGGCGCGCGCCGGATATTCGAGGTTGAGGCAGGCGTTGTCTATGCACTCGATCACCGGACGCGGCAGAATCGTACAGTAGACTCTGCTCAACGGATCTGCAATCCAAGTCATTCCGAAGTCGGTGATGGCGAACATGGTGCGGTTGAATGGTTCGCAGGGATCACTGCCTGCAGTCTGATCTTTCAATCTGGTGAGCGAGAGCGTCTGCTCCTCTTCCGGAGTGATTGCTTCAGGAGTTACCGCACATCCGGTGCACAGGGCAAGGAAAAGCATCAAAATAAGTTTGCAGCAGATTTTGAGCGGACTTTTCACAAGGCAGTTCCTTTTCAGTTGGCAAGAAGCCTTTCGAACTCGGGGAGAATGGTATCAAGCACTTGTTGGATATCGTCGGCAGGGATCGTTGCACCGGCGGCAAGATCATGTCCGCCGCCGCCGAATTTGCGGGCGGTCGGCCCCACCGGGTAACGGGAGTCCTTGCTCCGCATAGAGAGCTTGAAACCATCTTTGAGTTTGTGGATGAGAATCGCAATGACCACGGTGTCAATCTCGCGCAGGATGTCGATAATTCCTTCATCCTCTTTGAGATCAAAATTGTGTTTATTCAGCATCTCTGCTGTGATATTGGCGTATGCGATGCGTCCATCGGCTGCGAACTTGAGGGCGTTGGCGGCAAGGTCGGTTTCAAAATTGCGCTGGCGCATTGATTTGTTGAAATAGATGGTGTTGACCGCCTGCTCAAGTTCAGCTCCGAGGTCGATGAGAGAAGCTGCACAGCGCAGAGCGTTGCCGGAAGTGTTGGAAAAACGGAAGTTTCCGGTATCGGTCATCATTCCGATAAGAAAGCCGGTTGCCGCCTCTTTGGTGACTTTAAAACCGCATTTGACTGCAAGTTCGTACGCAAGCTGACAGGTGCTTGCCGCCTGCGGTTCGACAAACGAACAGTTGGCGATCTCTGCGACAGTATTTCCGCGGTGATGGTCGAGGTTGAGGATGGGGACTCCTGACTTGATAAGATCGATATCGCCTTTTTCCGCCCGTTCATAAGTGGCACAGTCGAGAAAGAGGATGCGGTCATAGTTTGACAACTCTTCTTGCTGAACTGCGGTGATGAACCCGGTAAAGAATTTGCGGTAGTGGTCGGGCAGGGGGCAGGGAATAAGTACATCCGCCTCTCTGCCCGAAGCTCTCAATACGCAAGCAAAGCCGAAAGAGCTGCCCAGAGCGTCCCCGTCAGGACGGCAATGGGTGACGATGAGAAAACGTCTGCCGCTCTTTATCGATCCGGCAAGTTCTTCAGATATCGGAAGCATCCTTTTCGGCTCCGTTGATTATTTCGAGGACTCTGTCGCCCTTTTCAAAGCGGCGATCCTGCTTGAAGCAGAGAACCGGAGTGTGCTTGAACGCAAGTGTTCTGGCGAGAGTTTTCTGAAACTCTATGCGCAGCTGTTCAAGCTGATGCATGACATTTTCACGCTCACCGGCTTTGCCGCCGAGGATACTGACATACACAGTTGCGTTCCGCAGATCGACCGAGGTGACGACTTCGGTAACGGAAACTAACATTCCTGGGGCGGAGAACAATCCGCGTCCGAAAAGCCCTGCAAGTTCGCGCTTGATCAACTCATTGACGCGCGCCAGACGATCAACTTTTTCAGCCATCAGAGTGTCGCTTTCTTGAGTTCGATCTCGTAGATTTCGATTTCATCTCCTTCGATGAAGTCCACGAAGTTGTCGAGGCGGATACCGCACTCAAGACCTGCCTTCACCTCTTTGACGTCATCTTTGAAGTGGCGGAGACTTGCGACTTCTCCGTTGTAGATCAGCTCCTTATTGCGGTGGACTCTGGCCTTGGCTCCGACTTTGACCACGCCGTTGTCGACACGGCAGCCGCAGATCTTGGGACCTTTGCTGAGTTCAAAAATCTGGAGAATACGGGCGTTTCCGATGATTTTGTCGCGTTTTTCCGGCTCAAGCTTACCGGCGAGAGCGTCGGTGATATCTTCGAGCAGCTCGTAGATGATGCTGTAGAGACGGATCTCAACGCCGCGCTTCTTGGCAAGGTCGTTGACGCCGGGATTGACTCTGACGTGGAATCCGACAACGATACTTCCGGTAGCGGCGGCAAGGTCGATATCGCTTTCGCTGATGGGACCGACTCCGTTGTAGACCACTTCAGTACGGATTTTATCGCTGGGCAGCTGGTCGAGGGATCCGGCGATAGCTTCTCCGGAACCTTTGACGTCACTCTTGATGATGATATTGAGGCTGTTCTTTTCCTCTTTATTGAGCTTGCTGAAGATGTCTTCGGCGGAGGTGATGCTGCTGGAGGCAAGCATTTTGCCGCGTTTTTCTGCTACGCGCTCTTCGGCGGCGGTACGGGCCTCTTTTTCGCTCTTGAAGAATTCAAGCTGGTCTCCGGCTTCCGGAACGCCGGTGATACCGACGATTTTGACCGGGGTGCTGGGGCCGGCTGATTTGACTCTTTCGCCTTTGTCGTTGAAGAGCATACGGACTTTTCCGTGGTGTTCACCGCAGAGGATGGCATCTCCGACCTTGAGAGTTCCGTTCTGGATAAGGGTGCTGGCGGTGGGGCCGAGACCCTGCTCAAGCTGCGCCTCAAGGACGATTCCGGCGGGTTTGCGCTTGGGATTGGCCTTGAGTTCGAGCATTTCAGCTTCCATCAGAATACGCTCGAGCAGATCGGGGAGTCCTGCACCGGTCTTGGCGGAAACTCTGACCGTACCGATGCTGCCGCCCCAGTCTTCACTGGTGAGTCCATTCTGCTGCATGTGGAGCAGAACTTTGTCGGGATCGGCATCCGGCAGGTCGATCTTGTTGATCGCCACGATGATCGGAACTTTCGCCGCCAGAGCGTGGTTCATCGCTTCGACAGTCTGCGGTTTGAAGCCTTCAGCAGCGGAAACCACCAGAACCACGATGTCAGTGGCATTGGCTCCTCTGGCACGCATGTTGGAGAACGCGGCGTGTCCGGGGGTGTCAATGAAGGTGATACCCTTGCCGTTGAATACGATGGTGGATGCTCCGATGTGCTGGGTGATGGCACCTGCCTCTTTGGCAGTGACGTTGGTGTGACGGATGGCATCCTGAAGAGAGGTCTTGCCGTGGTC
>JAZQTR010000146.1:0-23731 GCA_045630865.1 Victivallaceae bacterium | reverse complement strand
TATCCCCCGCCGCGGATACAGCTATGCCGATGCAGTTTTGAGCAAAGACAGATTTCCGGCAGACCCCGATGCCGACGGCCTCTGGCTGGTTGATCTGGTCACCGGAGAGGATAAACTTATTGTCAGCTACCGCACTATGCTTGAGCGTCATCCCTACGCATTTTCCTGCGAAGGACAGCACATCTGGCTCAACCACGCCATTTTCAACGCCACCAGTGACCGTGTTCTCTGGCTTTTCCGCCAGTGCGAAGACACCTCCTGCGATCGTGGCTGCTGGTGGAAGACCTTTATGTACACCTGCGACCTTGACGGCAGCGATGTTTCATGCGTCCTGCCCGAACCCTACTGGACCGGTATGATTTCCCACCAGATCTGGGGACGCACCCGCAACGAGATTCTGGTCGATGCCAAGTGGAACAGCAAGACCCACAGCGCAGTGGTACTTGAGGATAATGTGAGTCCATTTATCTCAAAGGAGATTTCTCCGGGCCACGGCGGAATGTCTCATATGGTATTTTCACCCGACGGCAGAACTATCGCCGCAGACGGTTATCCCATCAACGGTCATCAGGTGCTTTGCCTGATCGATGTTGAATCCGGAAAAGTGACCGAAATCGGCAGATTCCGCCACCAGCAGCCGCAGGGAACTACAGTAGATGTCCGCTGTGACATCCATCCCCGCTGGAGCCATGACGGCAAGACTATTACCGTCGACTCGATCCACAGCGGCAAACGCGCTGTCTATATGCTTGATGTAACAGAACTTGTAAAATAAAGGGGCAAAAAAATGAAAAGAAGTCTTATCAATCAGGTCATCCGCGAAGCCGAAGAGCTTATGGCGAAACACTCTTTTCTGCTTCCTCCCTTCGGAAAGTACTCTCTCGAAGATTGGAAAAACTGCGACAAATCCCGCTGTCAGGAAATTTTTGATCTCGGACTCGGCTGGGATGTAACCGGTTTCGGCAAAGAGGATTTTTTCAACTACGGTCTTCTCTTGTTCACCATCCGCAACGGTAAAGCCGGCAGCGATATCTATACCAAGCCCTATGCTGAAAAAATCATGGTGGTGCGTGAGAATCAGGTGACGCTCTGCCATTTCCACTGGTACAAGCAGGAGGATATCATCAACCGCGGCGGCGGCAATCTGGTCATCGAACTGCACGCCTCTGATCCTGCAACCAACTCCCTCAAGGGCGGCAAGTTCGAGATCACTGTCGACGGTGAAAAGCGGATCATGAATTCCGGAGACAAGCTGATCCTCACCCCCGGAGAGAGCGTCACTCTGCTTCCCTGCCACGCCCACAGCTTCTGGGCTGAAAAGGGTTCGGGAACTGTTCTCGCAGGAGAGGTTTCGATGGTCAATGATGACTCGACCGACAACTGCTTTGTCCTCGAAAAAGAGGCTCTGCGCTTTGACCCCGTCGAAGAGGATGAGAAGCCCTACCGTCTTCTCTGCTCCGAGTATTCCAAATGGATCTGAAATTTCCTGTAAGCATACTTGAGGTGTTTTATGTCTGAACGCAAAGGTATCATCGGTGCCGGAAACTGGATCGTCGATAACATCAAATACATCGACCGTTGGGCGGGCGAGGGCAATCTTGCCAATATCCTCGGACAGGAGCGTGCCACCGGCGGCGGTCCTGCCAACGTTCTCTTTGATCTTGCCGCGATGGGGTGCGGTATTCCGCTCTATGCCGCCGGACGCATCGGCAAAGATGCTCTTGGCGATTATCTGGTTGAAGAGATCAAAAAGCGCAACATTGATATATCCAATATCATTTACACCGACACTCCCACCAGCTATACTGATGTGATGTCCGGCAACGGCAAGCGCAGCTTCTTCTGCTGCCGCGGCTCGAACTCCGAGTTCGACTATCCGGATGTGGAGAATATCGACTTCCCCGCCAAATGGTTTTATCTCGGCTATCTTCTGCTGCTCGATAAGCTCGACTCTGAAGATCCGGAGTACGGCACCCGGGGAGCCCGTATGCTCGATATGATGCAGAAAAAGGGCTATCTGACCATTGTGGACTTCGTTTCCGAGGCTCCGGAAAAATTCCGCCGGGTGGTCAAAGCGGCTCTGCCCTATATCGATGCTCTGGTCATCAACGAAGTAGAAGCCGGAAGCACCTTTGATCTTGCCACCTGTAATGAGGATGGCACTGCCAATATCGACGCCATCCGTCAGGCGGCAAAGCTCTTTATCGGGTCCGGTGTGAAAAAGTACGTCATCATCCACTTCAGAGATGGAGCTTTCGGTATCGACGTTGACGGAAATGAGTGCGAAGTACCCAGTTTCCCTGCCGACAAAATTGTCGGAACCAACGGAGCCGGTGACGCTTTCTGCGCCGGAGTGCTTTATGCTCTGCACGAGAATATGCCGCTTGCTGAAATGCTCCGCTACGGCAGTGCCAGTGCGATTTTCAATCTCCGCAGTGCGTCAGCTTCGGGCGGAGCCGCCTCTCTTGCCGAGATTGAAGATTATCTTGCCAAACATTGATTATTTGAGGTGAATATGGCCAGAAAACGCCGTGACTGCGCTCTCGGAATCCATTTCGATTTCCACGCAATGCCGGGTGAAACAGTTCCGACTATCTGGAAGCCGGAATACTACTCACGTATGCTCGACGCTGTCAAACCCGATTTCGTCCAGTGTGATACCAAGGGGCATGCCGGGTTATCCAGCTATCCTACAACCGCCGGAACGCAGGCTGATACCATAACCTGTGATATCCTGCAGATGATGCGTACGGAAACTGCCAAACGGGGAATTTTGCTCTACGGTCACCATTCCGGACTTTACGATCAGCGGGCCGCATCCGATCATCCTGAGTGGGCGGTCGTCGATGCTGAAGGCAACGTCAGCAAAGATTTTCTTTCTGTTTTCGGGCCGTATGTTGACGAACAGCTTCTGCCGCAGTTGCGGGAGCTTGCCGGGATCTACAAGCTCGCCGGCGCATGGGTCGACGGTGAATGTTGGGCGACCTACGTCGACTACAGCAGTCATGCCGTTGCGGCGTACCGCAAAGAGTACGGCACAGAACCTCCCCGTCCTGGAGAAGCGGGATACGCTGATTACCGTGAGTTCTGCCGGAAGGGTTTTCGAGATTACGTCCGTTATTATGTCAACGTGATAAAGCGTGAATTTCCGGAGTTTGAAATCACCAGCAACTGGATATTCTCTGCCCAGATGCCGGAAAAAATGGATGTTGACGTGGATTTCCTTTCCGGAGATTACGCCCCCGTCAACTCGGTCGAGAGTGCCAGATTTCAGGGCCGTGTCCTTGAGGCGCGCAACGTCACCTGGGATCTTATTGCGTGGGGACAGAATGCCATCCCGTTCAGCTGGCTGACTCACAACCGCCACACCAAAGAGCTGGTTCAGTACTGTCAGGGGGCTTCCGTGATAGTTGCCATGGGCGGCTGCTTTGAGTTTTTCAACATCCATTACGGCTGCGGCGGAGCCATCCAGAACTGGGCAATTCCGGTGTGGGAAAAGACCGCACTCTTCTGCCGTGAACGCTCTGCGTGTTTCGGCGGACGCATCCGCAAAGAGTTCGGCGTGCTTATGCCCTGCGACCGCAACGATCCGGAAATGGCGTGCCTTTATACCAACTCCCCCGGTGAGGTCAGCTGTCCGGCATGGATCAGTTGTCTGCAGGATTGCCAGTACTCGACCAGAGTGCTGTTTGAGGATGATATTGCCAACGGCAGACTTGACGGATTCCGTATCATCGCCATTCCTGAAACCCATGCACTCCCGGAGTCTGCCAAAGCCAATCTGGTCAAATTTGCCGAAAACGGCGGTATTCTGCTGGTTGACGGCGCAAGTGCCGGAAACTTCTCATCCAATACCGCCGCTCCCGAAAAGCGTCAGATATTTGTCGACTCATCCGGAGCCCTGGCAAGTGCGGAGTCGCTCTTCTGGAAAGATGCTCCGGAAGATACCGTTCCGGGTGGAGAGGTGCGTTTCGACAACATCTATGATGTCCCTGCGCTTCCGGCATATCATCTGCGGCAGGTCGGCAAAGGTGTCATCTGTTTCCTTGCCATAGATCTTGCTGATTTCTACACTTCCAACCGCTCGAATGTGTTCCGCAACTTTGTCCGCAAGCTGATTTCCGATCTCGGATATACTGCTTCGGTCAGAGTTTCAGGCAGCGGTTTCGCTGATCTTACTGTCACAGAAAAGGATGGCAGTATGATCGTCAACTTGATCAACATGGCTGGTGAACACAACGTTCCCGGAGTCCGCAGTTACGGCGAGATACCGCCGATCGGACCGGTCAGAGTGGAGTTTGATCCAGCCTGCAGGGTCAGAAATATCGAAAAGATAACTTGCGATGAATTTTCCGTTGAGCGCAACGCCGATGGAACGATTGCAGCTCTGACTCTGGAACGGCTCAACATTCATTTTGCAGTGAAACTCTCTTGAAAAACAGGGCGCATATATGGTAAACAACAGACAGCAGATAGAGATACTCGACACGACTTTGCGTGAGGGTGAGCAGACTGACGGAGTGGCTTTTACTCCGCAGGAAAAACTGCTCATATCCAACTTTCTGCTGCGCGATCTTGCTGTCGACCGGGTTGAGATCGGCTCATGCCGGGTATCCAGCGGCGAATTTGAGGCGGTGAGCCGTATCAGCCGCAGTGCCGGTGAGCTTGGACTGCTCGACCGGGTTGAGGTGCTCGGATTTGTCGATGGCAGAGACTCCGTCGACTGGATAAAAAGTGCCGGTGCAAAGGTGCTGAATCTGCTCTGCAAGGGGTCGGAAAGGCATTGCTCCGGACAGCTTCAAAGAACTCCCGCCCAGCATATCGATGATATCAGACAGGTCATTGATTACGCCGACAGGAGCGGTATCGCCGTCAATATCTATCTCGAAGACTGGTCGGGGGGAATGACGGATGATCCTGAATACGCCCTCAATATGGTAGATGTTCTCCGTAACTCTCCTGTCCGCCGTTTTATGCTGACTGACACTCTTGGAATTCTTGAGCCGGAGCAGACGCTGCGCTATATCAGCATTATGCGCGAGAGTTTTCCTGATATCCACTTCGACTTCCATGCCCACAACGACTACGATCTTGCCGTTGCCAACAGTTTTTCTGCTGTATCCGCCGGAGTAAACGGTCTGCACACCACCATCAACGGACTCGGTGAGCGTGCCGGAAATGCTCCGCTTGCCAGTATTCAGGCGATACTGCGCGACCACTTCGGGGCTGTTACATCCATTGATGAGAGCCGTCTCTACGAGGCGAGCCGTCTGGTGGAGTCGTACAGCGGAGTTCCGGTTCCGGTGAATCAGCCGGTGGTGGGTGAAAAGGTCTTTACCCAGGTGGCGGGAATCCATGCTGACGGCGACACCAAGGGTGAACTGTACTGCGGAAACCTCAAGCCTGAACGCTTCGGCCGCCGCCGTTCCTACGCTCTCGGCAAGACCAGTGGACGCGCCAACATCCGCAAAAATCTCGAGGAGCTGGGAATCAAACTCGATGAAAAGACCATGGAGCTGGTTACAAAAAGAGTTATCGAACTCGGCGACAAAAAGGAGTGGGTCATGCCTGAAGATCTGCCCTATATTGCCGCCGACGTGCTGAAAAACGGCAGCGACGACGATGTCGTGAAGCTCAAGGGATATGTGCTTAACGTCGCTCTCGGACTCAAGCCGATGGCATCCATCTGCGTTGAAGTGCGTGGTGAAACCTATGAGGCGAGCAGCAGCGGAAGCGGACAGTACGACGCCTTTGTAAAGGCTCTCCGCAAAATCTGGCATGAAAAGCTCGGCAGAGAGTTTCCCATACTTGACAACTATGTGGTGACCATTCCTCCCGGCGGCCGTACGGATGCTCTCGTTCAGACCGTCATTTCGTGGAAATGGAACGGCCGTACTCTCCGCACCTGCGGACTTGATGCAGACCAGACCGAAGCGGCAATGAAAGCCACAGTGAAAATGCTCAATATCTTTGAACAGGATCAGTGAAAATAGAAACAGACCTGATTGTTGTTAAGAGAGTTGATGGTTGCGTTGAGCGCACTGACCGTCCTCAACGGTCAGATTTCTTCGCAGCAATTTGGACAAAATCAATTTATTTCCTGTGCCGAAACAAAAAAAGCCAATCCCGTAAGATGTAGTAACGTTCTGAGATAGACCAGTTTTTGTGTAAAGATATCATAAAGGTTCTCAACGGACTTGCGTTATAAGCCAGCGTAACCATTTGCTGGATAAGCATTTTACGGTGAAAAACTGTCCACAATCCGGGGAAATTTTTGTCAAATATTTTTCTGACATAGTTACGGTATTGCCGGTAACAGCAAGCTAGTTTGCCGACATCACTTTTCTTTTTTACAGTTCCGCACCAGTCAGAAACCATACTGCGGTACAGCCAGAGAGGATTGTCGATTACTGTGATACTTCCAAGGGCTGCCGTTACTTCAATGTTGAAAAGCACATCCATAGCAAGACCGTTTATCACAATATCACGAAATCTGCCGACTTTTTCAAATTGTGAACGGGCAAACACCAGTGCACTCAGGAAGATTAAAACTTCATTGTCGATCACCCCAGATATAAAACGTTCTGCGCAATACACTCCGCCGGGAAGAGAAAAAGGAACCGGATATGCTGCTTCTTCACCATGTTCGTTGATCATGCGGCATTTAACGTGTATAAGTTCAGCACCATTATTCAGTTCTGCTGTAACCTGCCTGACAAAGTCCGGCAGCATTAAATCATCGTCTCCAAGAATATAAACATACTCACCGGAAGTCAGCGATACTGCTGTGTTCCAAGATGATGTAATGGGGACACGTTCATCAGATTTATACCATTTAACTTGCGGATGTAAGGCATACATTGATTCTTTTTGTGCTTTCCCTGTTCCGCTGTTATCCCAGACGATGAGTTCATAAGGAGCAACACTTTGTTTCAATACAGACGCTATGCTCAAATCGAGAACACTTCTGCCGATAGTTGGTATAACTATACTTAACGTTTTATTCAGTGTGATCATCTTCTTTTAAAAAATCCATTATCCCGCATTCAATGGAAATTTTTGCTTTCCATCCCGGCAGTGGGTTCCCTGAACAGGCTGGAAGCATCACTTCTCGTTCCCGGTAGCCGGTTGCACCCCAGTTGATATTAAGTCTGCTTCCGGCAATTTGCTCAAACAAACCTGCAAGTTCTTTCAGTTTCAACATTTTTCCTGACGAAAGGTAAAAAATATCTCCGTCGTCACAAGTCAATTGGTTCCTGTTTAGCATATTGACCAGATGTATAAAACCGTTACACACATCGGATATATGGAGGATATCGATCAATTGTTCACCCGGAGACATATTTATAGAGGCAGATTTGTTTTGAATAAGCTCCTTCCATAGTGCGAAAATTTTTCTGCGCTTATCATTTCTTCCGTAGGTGTCATTCAGGCATAATGTGACAATTTTGGTTTGTGAAACCCGCCTGTAATAGTGTGCAACACTTTCTAACGCCTGCTTGGTTGCCGCATAAAGATTGACAGGCTCATATTCAGCACCTCCCAGATGCTGCCAGAATGTTCCTGTATTGATGAACCACGGAACATTGACTTTGTGTGCTGCTTCCAACAGACGCATGCCGGAAGAAATATTGGCATCTATCATTTTTTCAATAGCACTGCTATTATGAGAAACTGCAAATTCTGTTGCCAGATGTATAACTCCTGACGGATGGTATTGTTGAAACAGTTTTTCCATTTCGTTGCAAGTTGAAGGAAATATCTCCTGAACGATCGAGCCTGCAGGAATATCATCGCTTCTTTTACGATTCAGCAAAAGTAACGGATATCCTCCGTCAGCCATTGCTTTAACCAGATTGCCGCCGATAAAGCCAGTTGATCCGGTTATTAATACAGGAGACTCATTCATACAAATTCAGTGTCCTCTGTATTCCATTTGCGGAAAGATTTGTCACGTTCTGTCATTATCAAATCAGATCCGTTGATTGGCCATTCAAAACCTATTGAGTCATATCTTACTCCAGTGTCGTAAGTGGGCTCAAACTCAGATGTTGTCTGATAGAGCATTTTTGAATTATCGCAAAGAGAGAGAAAGCCGTGAGCGCATCCACTCGGAATATACAGTGATTTGTATCGGCATCCATCGCCGAGCTCAGTAGAATATATATTTCCGAAAGTTGGTGAGTTTTTTCGCATATCAAGAACGACATCAAGTACTCTGCCGGAAACCACTGTTACCAGCTTCTGCAAATCGTATGGAGGACGCTGATAATGCATCCCTCTCAAAACATTCCGGTTGGAGGTACTTATATATGTTTCTACAATACGCTGCATATTTACAGATGATGGAATTTTGCTGTATTGCAAAGACTTCAGAAAGTCTCCTCGGTCATCTGCTGCATAAAAAGTTTCAACTATAAAAACTCCTGCTATCTCTTCTATTTTGTGCCAATCTTTCATCACCGTCACTCCGTAAAGACCACATAAAAAAGGCACATCCTGACGATATGCCCATCCCTGCGCTTACGACGGAGCTGCAAAAAAACATAAAACAACAAGGATGTGCCGTGTATTCACATGGGCACACCAAATCCATAAATATTTTTTTGCAATCGTCTATTTTGGAGGTCGTAATTCAGGAATGGACGTTTACAGTCGGTATGCAATTTTTTCAGGCGGTTACTTGGATATAACTCCTTGGTTTTTCGATAGTGTTGTGAATGATATGCGATAATATATATCTGCTTGATTCAATTTTCAAGCCGGGATATTCTAAAATTGTTTCAAAACCATCTGATAGTATTTAGATCTGGCTTCTTTACAACTGAAATAAAATCAACTGGTTTTTGCGCTACTCAAAAGACTTTATTCCATGCCCAGATAGATGGTTGGACTGAAAATTTCTTTGTGAAAGTGTGGAATCAGTTGCGATCCACATGCCGGTTTGGAGTGAGCCGATATAAAATGGGCTTGTGATGGGCAGGGTGCAAGCCTTGCCCGCTGGTCACGCACTGACCGCCGCCCCGAAAGGGAGGTCAGTGGCGGCGATAAGCTGCCAGGGGGGCGAAAGCAGGAAAGAGGCGGACAAAGTTGGTGCAGAATTTTACAGAGAAAACATTTCGCAGACTGCTCCCAAAAAATAGTTAATGTCCCGAATTTTGTGAAACCGACAGGCAGAAGTCTATTTGAGCACTTATTATTGCACATCTGAATATGCCATTCAGGCAGTGTTTTGTCAACCACGAAAAACGTCTTATTTGCATCGGTGGGTGCATCCGCCTTCGCGCGAGGCTACGGCTGGACGAGGTGTGAGGCTAAAATTGTACCCGACCATCCGGCTTCGTTGTACTGCGCCGCGACAAGACGAGGAGGGTACATTATCCCGCTGTCGGCTTGTCAGGGCGTAGCCTTGGCGAAGACTGATCGTACCGACTCGCAATGCCCCGCCGTCGGTCTGGAGGCTTTACAACAATTGGGATAATATCAAAAAATAAGGTTTAAAGATACATTGGAGAGTAAACGAAACAGAGAACAGAGCTATTCAAAATCAGAGCATAAAAAAAGCGAACCATTTACGGTTCGCTTTTTTGTATCGTGCTGCTGATCAGAGAGCAAGTTTTTTGCCTGCCAGCATCTCGTATGCTTCGAGATATTTTGCGGAGGTCTTCTCGATGACTTCCTGCGGAAGCTCGGGACCGGGAGCAGTCTTGTTCCAATCCAGAGTTTCCAGATAGTCGCGGACAAACTGCTTGTCCAGACTTGCGGGACTCGTTCCTTCGCAGTAGGTGTCTGCGGGCCAGAAACGGCTGGAATCCGGAGTAAGCACTTCGTCGACCAGAATCACTTTGCCGTCGATGACACCGAACTCAAACTTGGTATCCGCAACGATGATGCCGTGGTTGGCGGCGTAATCTCTTGCAGTGGTGTAGATTTTGAGAGCAAGGTCACGGATCTGTCTGCCGTACTCTTCACCGATGATTTCGCAGACCTGCTCGTAGCTGATCGCCTCATCGTGTTCGCCGATCTCGGCTTTGGTTGAAGGAGTGAAAAGCGGCTCATCCAGTTTGGAGGCCTGCTTGTATCCCTCTCTCAGTTTGAGTCCGGAAACCATTCCGCTCTTCTGATAGTCCTTCCAGCCGCTGCCGACGAGGTATCCTCTGACGATGCACTCGACAGGAAGCACTTTCGCCTTTTTGACGATAAGTGAACGTCCCTGAAGATCTTTGGCGTAGGGAACCAGCTCCGGACGGGTGGTGACATCGGTTGAAATGATGTGGTTGGGAACATCATTGAGCAGGTCAAACCAGAAACATGAGATTCCGGTAAGAACTTTGCCCTTGTTGGGAATTCCGTCGGGAAGAACCACGTCAAACGCGCTCAAACGGTCGGTGGCGACAAAAAGCAGAGCGTCGCCGAGATCGTAGATGTCACGGACTTTACCGCGGTTTATCATCGGCACGCCGTCGATCGCGGTCTCGAGCAGCGCGCCGTTTTTGTCGTAACGCATCTTATTACGCGTTGATAGCGGTGATCTCGATGCGGGAAAGGTTCTGGCGGTGGCCGATGGTGTGACGATAGCCCTTGCGGCGTTTCATCTTGAAAGCGATGACTTTCTTGGCGCGGAACTGGTCGAGGATCTTGGCCTCAACGCTGGCATTCTCGATGCGGGGGGTGCCGACATTGAGCTTGCCGCCCTCTTCGCCGACGGCGAGGACGTAATCGATTTTGACGGAGCTGCCGACTTCGGCATCAAATTTTTCGACTTCGACGATGTCGCCGACTTTGACTTTGAACTGCTTTGCGCCAGTCTGGATGATAGCGTACATAGTTGGATTTCCTTATATTTTTAACGTTTTTGTTTTTCTTTCAACAATTCAAGACATATAAAATAGCACAATGTCACAGAAAATTCAAGCCGAGTTATGACTATTCAACATTAACAATCGTATATTTTACCGCAGTTTGTTCCGGAATCGCTTTGACACGGGTAAGTTCCTGAAGCGAAAGATCGATTCTTTCGGTTCTGGTGATGGTGCGTTTTGAAGCTCCGACGACCGGAACCGGTATCTCTGCATCTATTACTACCGGCACTTTGCCGTCTTCCGGCAGATTGATTCCGAGTTTCATAACTGTTTTGAATTTTGACTGGCTGCCGTCGGCATTGAGCTTATTTATAGTATAAGAGAATGTCACGGCTCCGGGAGACTTCGGTTTTGCCGGTGCGGGAGCTTTTTCTCCGTCAAGCTCTGCCATCTGCCGTGCAGATACATTGTTTATGCTGTTTACGGCTTTGGCGGCTATGCGCCGGGGCAGCGGACGGGATGTCGCCGGCTGAACGCTCTCTGCTTCTGCGGGAGCGGTGTTTTCTGCGGCGGCAGTATTTTTTTCAGTCTGATTTTCTGCTTTGTCAGTTTTATCACTTTTTGCATTATCGGCAGATTTTTCTACGGTGCTCTCTTCGGGGGCAAAATCGCTCACTTTGGCGTATTCACTACGGAGATTGCTGAAGAGTTCTGCCTGTTTTGTATTCCACTCTCCGGATGCCAGAAAATTGACTTTACGGGAGAAACCCAGTGCAGTTTTCTGCGAGCTTTCAGCAAGATCTTCCGGAGTGAACATCGGCAGTTCCGCCGGGATGAACGAGAGCAGCAGCAGTACAAATGCGGCGGCGGCGTATCCGGTGAATGCTCCGAAAACCGTTCCCAGTATGGAGCTTGCCAACGGAAGTGCAGAAAATACCGGTTCGCTGTCATAAGCCGGATAGTTGTCGATGATTTTTGTTTCCGCACCGTAGATGGCCGCAAAAATGATTATGAATATGGCGGCAGCTGCACCGCAGAAAGTGTACGGCGATACATCCGGAGGCAGATTGGCAAACGCCGGAAGAAGAAGCGGAATGAGCCAGATTGAAAGATATGTTGCCGCTCCGGTTTTGACAAAAAGCATTCCGGAGTCCGGCATGCCTTTTTTGAATCCGTATGCGGCAAATCCGAGTATGAGGATGTAGAGTATGCAGTCAGTCATTTTCTTACTCCCAGTTAGATGTTGTGCCGTAAGCGTCTTCGAGGGCGGTCACGCCTGCGGAAGCAAGAGAGAACGCTTTCAGAGCCATCACAGATGCGCCGTGGCTGTTTTCTACGGCGGTTTTGACAGCTGACGGATCTCCGTCACCGTTTCTCAATATCTCTTTGATGGTATTGTCGCAGATCATAAGGTCAAAAACAGCACGTTTTCCGGCAAATCCGCTGCCGCCGCACTGCGGACATCCGGAAGGTATGCAGATGCCGTTGGTCTGCAGTCCGGTCGCCTGAAAATATGAAGCAAGTTCATCAGGAAGCCGTGACGGAATTTTGCAGTTTCCGCACAGATCGCGGACAAGACGCTGGTTTACAACTCCGCAAACAGCGGCCGGGAGAGCCGCGTAAGGAACGCCCAGACGGTGGAGATAATCCAATGCTCCTGCTGTGCTTGTGCGGTTGACCGAGGTTATCACCAGGCTGCTGCGGGCGGCTTTCACCGCCTCTTCTGCGGCATCCTGATCTGAAATGGAGTCAAAAGAGATGATGTCCGGATTGAGTGACTGTGCCGCCTGAAGCTGGCTGGCAAAGGTGAGACCGAGCCGTATATTGGTTTCCATATAGGTCACTCCGTCGCGCGGATCGTCAACGTGTTCTTCGATGACCACTACGTTCCGGCTGGTGACGTCCACTGCCTGAAGCAGGGCGGCGCGGGTGGTTGATTTGCCGCAGCCATCAGGTCCGCAGATGAGCAGAAGTCCGCGTCCTGTTGCGAGCATTTCTTTTACAGCGGCAAGTTCGCCGGATGAAAAGCCGATGTTGTCAAGCTCCGGTGGACCGGAAGTTTTACCGAGTGCGGTTATAACGATCTTCTCTCCGGCAAAAACGCCGACAGTGGCGACTTTAAATGAGAAGTTCTGGCCGTTTATCTTGGCGATGAATTCGCCGTTCTGCGGCATCCTGCGTTCAGCTATATCGAGATTTCCGATGATTTTGACGGCACCTGTGAGGTATTTGAGAATTTCCTGATCGAGTTCACCTGCAGGCTGAAGAGAACCGTTGATTCTCAATCTTATTGAACCTGTTCCGCCCTGTGCCGGATCGATAAGGATTTCAGTTGCCTGGGCGTTTACAGCCTGAAGGATCATCCGTTTGAGTTTTTCGATGGCGGTTTTTTCTTCTTTTTCGCTGCCGAAGTCGCTGTTCTGGATCGCGCCGGAAGCATTTTCAAAAATTATGCCGTCGAGAATGGCAAGTTCCTGCTCGAGTTTTCCTTCGCGGTACTTATCCACCTGCAGGGCGATCTGCTTTTTAAGCAGAAAATAGAGCGGTACGAGCGGTCCTCCGAGCACCGTGAGTATTACCAGGAGCGACTTTATCGCTGCAGATTGTTTCAATTCTGCCAGAGGAATTCTTACCGGCGCGATGATTCCGGCAGTCACCCAGACGAAAAATATTATCACAGGGATAACTGGAAATGTTACCATGGTATCAGCTGCTCCATATTCTTGTTTGTTTATACTCTCAATAGATACTTTGTGTAAAATAGCATACGCCTGATGAATTTTCAAGACTCAATATGTATTTGAACCGTCTTTGTGTCATACACTTCCGTTTCCGGAGACCACCAGATCGCAAGCCGAGTTTTTTCCGTTGACCAATTCGAGGATTCTGCCGGCAAGATAAAGTGAGCCGCAGGCCAGAACCCTTTTTTCTGTTTTGAGAGCAAGTTCCAATGCGCCTGCGCCGTTGTCGCACCACCGGCAGGGAATGTTTGCCGGAACCAGTTTTTTCAAGGTTTCAAAATCGTGTGCGGCTCTGCCCCAGTCGGTAGGACGGGTAAAGATAAATTCTCCGGCAATATCGCTCAACATTTTTACGGTATCATCCACGCATTTGTCGCCGAATGCGGCGAAGATCACACAGAATTTTTCCTGCGGACAGAATTCTGTGACTGCCTTGAGCAGAGCTGCCGCCCCATCCGGATTGTGTCCGCCGTCAACGATTATCCTGCTGTTGACTTTCTGGAAACGTGCGGGCCAGATAACCTGATCAAGGTAAGAGAGGCTTTTCTCAAAGTCAAAACCGTATTTGCCGGCAAGAAACTTGAGGACGTTCCAGACGATACGGAAATTTTCTCTCTGCATCCTTCCGGCAAGCGACAGCCTTACCGTCGAACCGCAGTAGCTGAATTCCTGAACGAATCCTGTTTCTGACTCAAAGATTTTTCCGCAATCCGGTGTTGGAGCAGAGGGCGGAGTGACGGGACAGCCGAGTTTTTCCGCCTGACGCTCAATCACTTCGCGTGCGCTGTCATCAAGTTTGCCGTGGAAAACCGGGATCCCGGGTTTGAAGATACCGGCTTTCTCGGCGGCAATTTTCGCTGTGGTGTCGCCGAGATGATCCTGATGGTCGAGGGCGATGTTGGTGACGATACAGCACTCCGGGGTGACGATGTTGGTGGCGTCAAGCCTGCCGCCCATGCCGGTTTCCCAGATCACAAAATCACACTTTGCCGCTTTGAATATCTGAAGTGCGAGAATGGTCACAAATTCAAAATAGGTGAATGGATTGTTGCGTGAGAGTTCAGCAAGCTTTTCGGTTTCAGTTTCAAAAAGCTCCTGACTTACCGCTCTGCCGTTGATCCGGAACCGCTCCTTGATATCGATGAGGTGCGGACTTGAGTAGAATCCTGTGGTATAACCGAGGTTGCGGAGAACGCACTCGAGCATGGCCCCGGTGGAACCTTTGCCGTTGGTTCCGGCAAGGTGGATGAATTTCAGCTCTTTTTCCGGATTTCCGGCAAGCAGGGCAAGTTCACGCACCCGTTCAAGTCCGAGCCTGATTCCGAACATGTCGAGTCCGGATATATATTTTTCGGCATCCATGACGTTATTTTCTTCTCATGCAGGGAGACCAGGAGGGCATTGAGAGCTGGTATCCGGTTGAGATAAGCTGACGGACTTTTCCGGTCCAGGTATCGACAACATAGATGCCTGATTTGCCGTTGGTGGTGCATTTTGCCACAACATGACGGAAATCTGCTGCCCATGCCGGAGACTCCCAGTTGCCGGAGTTTTTGGTGATCCGGCTGTTTTTGCCGGTTGCCATATCGTAAACGCCGAGATTGTAGACACCGTCAACTCTGCTGGCATAGACGATTTTGTTGTCGCCTGACCAGTCCGGGGTGACGGCATCCTTGCCGATTGAGGGCAGACGGCGGCGGTTTTTTCCGTAGATGTCGGAAATGAAAATGCGGGGATTGCCCAGCTCATCGCTGACGTAGGCGACACTCTTGCCGTCAGGACTCCAGCAGGGGGATGCCTCAACTGCCTTGCCGCGGGTAAGGCGGGTGCGTTTGCGGCTGCCGAGGTCGAGGGTGTAGAGGTCGACAACTTTATCCGGACTCAAGATCAGCGCAAGTGTTCTGCCGTTGGGGTTGAGTGCGGCTCCGGCGTTGATGCCGTTGAAGGCGGAGAGCAGGCGGCTGCGTTTGGCTCCGTAGATTTCGGTTTCCAGAACGGCGATGCCTGTCGGATTGTATTTAGAGTAGATGATGGTGCGTCCGGAGGGGCTCCATGAGGGTTCGACACAGAGCGTGTTGAAACGGGTCACCTGTTTGGAGTTGTTTCCGTCGATATCGCAGATGTAGATGTTGCGGACTCCCGGGGCGGTCTGGGCGCAGAAAGCGACCTTCGAAGAGCAGAATCCGCGCACTTTAAGCTCGCGGAAACTCTTTTCGATCACGCTGTCAACCGCAGCTGCGGCAAGTTTTCTTTCGGAGTAGCCGGACGTGGAAAGTTTCCATGCGCCGAGCGGTGCACCGCCGAGGGAGAGTTCATACTGAAAGAGCCCTCCGGAAACTTTTCCTGAAAGCTGGTAGTCCGCTTTGGGGCTTGCCGAGAGATCGAACCAGCCGCAGGCATTGAGGAACGAGCGGACTGCATTGTTGAGTTCGGCATTTCCCTCGATCCCCTTGAAGAAAATGGTCGGGTTGTCTTTTATGCTCGCCTCGACAACCAGAGGAGAGGCGGAAAGTGCGGGGGCGGCAAGCTGAAAAATCAGCACGGCGCAGAGAATGGTTAAGTATTTCACGTCGAAGATTTCCCTTGAAAAACTGTTTCGTTGCACAACTTGAAGTGTCACAATGAAAATGTAACACTTTATCAGTAATTTTTCAACGTTTTTTTCAGTACTTCAAGCAAAAAATCCACCTCTTCCGGAGTATTGGATATATCAAAGCTGACACGCAGTCCGCTGTAAGCCGCCCGTTTGCGGAAACCGAGTGCGGTAAGTGCCGCTGACGGCTCACCGCTTTCGGCGGAGCAGGCACTGCCGGAACCGGCGGCGATTCCCGACTCTCCGAGCAGACGGACGATGACTGCGCCCTCTTTGCCGGGAAAATTCAGATGGCAGATGTAGGGCGATGAAAGCTCCTGCTGTATAGTGAAGTTGACTTCAGGAGCAGAAAGATTTTTTCTCAATCTGGTTTGAAGATCAGACATTCTGTGGAAAAACTCTTCCTGCTTTGCCATTCTGCGCTCGATGGCGTTGACCATAGCGGCAAAGAATGGAATCACCGGACGTGATGAAGTGTAAGATGTGCGGCTTTTTTCAGCCAGAGCTTCCAGTGTCGGAGCGTATTTTTTTCTGACTATCAGTGCCGCTGTTCCCGGAACTCCGAGTTTCGCACCTGAAACCGTGCAGATATCAGCGTTGCGGGGAAGGGCGATTTTTCCGGCACTCTGGATGGTGTCGGCGATCTTCAGAGCATCCGGGAAGTGTGAAAACAGCTCATCGAGATCTTGTATCGCTCCTGTTTCACTTTGGATATGGTGGAATATCAGAGTATCGAAATCACCTTTTTCCGGCGCAGTCACTCTGCCGTCAGCCGACGTTGAAGTATGGAAAACCTCTGCGCCTGACCGTTCTATGGCAGCGTAGACTGCGGGGTGTTCCATTTTGCTGGTCAGCACCCGGCGGCGCAGCAGTTTCGGGCTGCCGAGCAGGGCAATGGCTGTGCTGCCGCTGTCGGAGAGGATAACTTTGAACTCATCCGGTTCTGCTGTCAGCAGGCGGAGCAGTTTCTGTTTGGCGGCGTCGAGCGTTTTGCGCGCCCGGTAAGACTCCGGATGCACAGCCTCCTGATTGGCGGAGCAGTGCAGAAGCTGATCCCGGATGTCATCGAGTGTTTGTGCATCCGGGATCGCACCTGAAGCGTGGTCGAAGTAGTACAAGGCGGAGTTTATCCCTCGTAGGTGAATCCGCTCTCGTCGACCAGAAGCTGTTTGAGCTTGGTGAGAGCCTGATTCTGGATCTGGCGTACGCGTTCACGGGTACGTCCGATTTCCTGACTGACCTCTTCGAGGGTGAGGGCGCGTCCGCCGCGCAGACCGAAGCGCATTTCGAGGATACGACGCTCACGCTCATCGAGTTTATCCAGCAGATCCATAAGTCTGAAGACGGATTCGACATCTCCGATGATCTGGTCGGGAGTCTGGGCGTGGCGGTCGGGGATGATATCCTGGAACTCGCCCTCTTCGCCCTGCTGGATGGGATCGTTGAGGCTGATGGTACGCAGATCGGCAAGACGCAGTCCGGCGACGGTGCGCTCGCTGAAGTTGAGCTTGTCGGCGATTTCAGCGTCGGAGGGGTCGCGTCCCAGCTCTTCGGCAAGGCGCATACGCACGGTCTTGATCTTGTTGATCTTGCCGGCAGACTGCACCGGGATACGGATGGTGCGGCTCTGGTTGGCAAGTGCGCGGCGCATTGACTGCTTGATCCACCAGGCGGCGTAGCTGGAGAATTTCGCTCCCTTGGCAGGATCAAATTTTTCCACAGCTCTCATCAGACCGATGTTGCCTTCACTGATGAGGTCGAGCAGGGGAAGTCCCAGACCTTTGAAGTCGTGGGCGATCTTGACCACCAGACGCAGGTTGGCTTTGATGAGGGTGGTACGGGCATCCTCGTGGCGGCAGTCATCGCTGCCGTGGATGTCATTGGCGAGGTCGGCCTCTTCCTTTTTGTTCACCAGCGGAATACGGGCGATCTCGGTCATATAGACCTTCATCGTATCGTTCTTGTTGCCGGGAATGACTTTGGATTCCAGAGCGATCTTGCGGGCGGACTCCTTTTCCTGCTTGGTACGGAACTGGCCGCCGAGAGATTCCAGCTTGGCGGCGACATTTTCAGGAATTTCCTGCACTTTCGGAATGAACTTCACAGGGGGGGCGCAGACCTTCTTGATCACCAGCTTGTGTTTGACTGACGGAGTGGGGTCGGCGGCGATCTCGTCGCTGTCGTCATCATCGTCGTCATCATCATCGAGATCAATGGCGCGCAGCTCCTCGAGGGAGGGTTCGGCATTATCCAGATCGGCGATGACGTCGCTCTTGGTGTCGCGTTCGATCTCATCAAGCTCATCGAAACCGTCGGAAGAGGCGGGCTGCTCTTCGTCAAAATTGTCAATGCCAACTTCCGGAATCTGTTCTTTTTCCTGAACTTCGACTTCGGCTTCGACTTCGGCAGCTTTGCTTTTTCTGGTACGGGCAGATGTTTTTTTAGCTTTCGGCTCTGCAGTTTCTGCAGTCTGAACAGTTTCTCCGGTTTCAGTTATTTCCGCAGCTTTGGCACTCTTGCGGGTGCTTCTTTTCTTCTTGACCTCGGTGGCTTCGGTTTTGAGTTCTTCTTTTCCGGTTTCAGTACTCATCAGTACAATTCCCCCCAAAAATAAAAAGTTTTTTAAAAAATTGCTGTTCCGGCACTACAAAAATCTCCAAAAGAGGCTATACTAATATAAACGCCGTCTGCTCCGGCGGAGCGTCTGGAGAGTAATAATGCCTGAAAACATATACTCACGGTTTTCATTATAAGCGATTGTGAAAATTTATCAACCGGTTTTTTGATGAATTTGCAAAAAAAATTGAAAAATTTTCTTTTTTCACCTCAAAAAAAGGATGAAAAAATATTTACAGATGTGCAGGAAGAGGCGTTTGCACCGCTTTTGCTGCACTCTTCCGGCGACGGGAAAAGGCCATGCGTGGCTGCTTTTCCCGATTCCACCCATGCCGAAAATGCCTGGAAAGAGTGCTGTGAGCTTCTGAACATCTGTCAGGCGGAACCACTCCGGGTTCTGCTGCTTCCTGCTGCGGGCAGGGGACGGCTGCTCTATGCCGGCTCAGAGAGCCGCCGTGCCCGGGTGCTTAATGCTGCGCTTCAGCATGAATTTGATATTATCATCGGCAGTGTCAACGCGCTTTTCGGCCCCGCTCCGCTGCCCGATGTCACCCGTGACGCTCTCATAACGCTCAAACCTGGAATGACGCTTCCTCCGGAGCTGCTGCTTGAAAAGCTGGTCGCCATCGACTACGATGATGAGTATGAATCGACCGTGCCGGGAGAGTTCGCCCGCCGCGGAGGTATCGTCGATGTGTACAGCCCTGCTTATGACTTCCCCTGCCGCATAGAGTATTTCGGAGATGAGATCGAGAGTTTGCGCTCTTTTGATCCTGACACCCAGCGTTCCACCGGAAAACTCGATGAGTACCGCATTATCGGTCGCGGCGGAGTCACTGCGGGCGGCGAGGCGGAAGGCGATATTTTTTCCTATTTTGACAGTGAGAGTGTCGCACTTCAGGTGTTCTATCCGGCGGAATGCGCAGAAAAACTGGAAAAGTTCTCTGCGGATAAGGCACTCCAACGCTTCAATGAGGTGACAGAAAGTGCCCGTGCCAACGGATTGCTCAACGAATACTTTCTGCTTGAAAATGAAGATACGGCGGCGGCTTCTCCGGTTTCTCCGCTGTGTATGGAGCTTGCTTCTCAAAATGTTCCTGACTCCGGCGGTAAGGCTGAACAGCTTACTTCACAACTTGTGACCAGCCGCCTCGATGATCTGCTTGATAAAGGCTCTCTGCTCTGTGTTTTGCGCCACAGCGAAGACATTTCAGAGCTGCAGATGTGGTGTGCAGAAAACTTTTCTTCTCCGGAACGCATCAGTTTCGCTTCAGGAGATTTGCGGCGCGGATTCTGGATCGAAAGCACCAACTGCGGCGTGGTCACGCTTTTTGAACTTGCCCGGGCGGGATTCCGCCACGATATCCGGGATAAAGCACCTGATGTCATCACAGAAATTGCAACAGATGAAAATGTCCGCGCCGCCGCCAAAAGCGAGGAACAGCACCTTGCCGACCTCGAGAGCGGCGATCTGGCGGTGCATATAGATCACGGTATAGGAATCTTCCGGGGCTTCAAAGTTTTGAAATCGAATGGATTTTCCCGCGAGGTGATCGTTATGGAGTACCGTGACGGACAGCTGCTCTACGTTCCTCTGCTTTCGGCTCACAAGATCAGCCGCTATCTGGGCAGTCCGGGAAAGGTTCCGCTCCACCGCCTCGGCTCCTCCCGCTGGGAGAAAGACAAGGAAACCGCCCGGCGCGGCGTCCGCAGTTATGCCGCCGATATGCTGCGGATGCAGGCGGTGCGCCAGACTGTTCCCGGCTTGCCGATGAATGGTAAAATACCCAACTGGAAGAGTTTTCTCCGGGCGTTTCCGTTTGATGATACCCCCGACCAGACCCGTGCCACCAATGAGATAGCCCGGGATATGTGTTCCGGACGTCCGATGGATCGTCTGCTCTGCGGCGATGTCGGTTACGGCAAGACCGAAGTTGCCATGCGTGCGGCATTTATCGCTGTTGCCAGCGGATATCAGGTTGCGGTACTGGCTCCGACCACGGTTCTCGTTCAGCAGCACTACCGCAGTTTTGTCGAGCGTTTTGCCGGATATCCTGTCACGATCGCCGTTCTCAACCGCTACAAGACCGCCTCCGAGCAGGATAGAATAGTCAACCATCTTGCCACAGGCGGCGTGGATATAGTTATAGGAACCCACCGCCTCTGCGGAAAAAATATCAAATTCAAAAACCTCGGTCTGGTCATCATCGACGAGGAACAGCGTTTCGGAGTGAACCACAAGGAGCGTCTGCGCCGTTTCAGAACTGAAGTTGATGTTCTGGCCATGAGCGCGACTCCAATTCCGCGCACGCTCTATCTTGCCATGGCGGGCGCGCGTGATTTGAGCACACTTACAACTGCGCCCAAACTCCGTACTCCGGTAAGAACGGTCATCGCTCCGGAGGATATCCGCCTTGCCTGCGGAGCCATCCGCACCGAGCTTGCCAGAGGCGGACAGGTATATTATCTGCACAACCGGGTGAATTCCATCTGCCGCCGTGCCGAAGTGCTGCAGTCATATCTTCCTGATTGCCGCATAGCTGTCGCCCATGCCAGAATGTCGCCGGAGCAGCTCGAGGAGGTGATGAGCGATTTTGTCGCAGGCAAGGTCGATTGTCTGGTTTCCACCACCATTATCGAGTCCGGACTTGATGTGCCCAATGCCAATACTATAATTATAGAGCGTGCCGACCGTTTCGGACTTGCCGAACTCTATCAGCTGCGCGGAAGGGTGGGCAGATCCAGCCGTCAGGCGTATTCGTACATGTTTCTTCCGCGCGACTCGATCGTCACCTCTGATGCAAGAAAGCGTCTGGCGGCACTTCGCAGATGTACCACGCAGGGAGCCGGTTTCCAACTTGCCCTGCGCGACCTTGAAATACGCGGGTCGGGCAATCTGCTCGGCGCTGAGCAATCCGGACACCTCAACATGATCGGCTTTGAACTCTACTGCCAGCTGCTCAAAATGGAAGTTGCCAAGTTGAGCGGTAAAGAGGTGAAGTTCACTCCGGAGGTCAATATCGCTATTGATTTTGTGACCTTTTCCAGCAGTGAAAACGCCAAAGGTATGCTCTGCGCGCTCTTCCCCGCGAAATATATCGGAGGCGAGCGGCTCCGGGTCGATGCCTACCGGCGTCTTGCCACGCTCGAAAGTACGGTGGAGCTTGACGACTTTAAAAACGAACTTGCCGACCGCTTCGGAAAACTTCCGGTTGAGGCAGTGAATCTGCTCGAAGTGAGCCGTCTGCGGATACTGGCTCAACTTGCCGGTTTGAGAAGTATAAGTGTGGTCGACAACGTAGTTATACTGATGACGCCTGAAAATGAGGTGTACCGCGGAAATGACGGCAGACGTCCGCAGCTTGACGGACGTGACTCCCCTGAACTGCGGCTGCTCCACCTGAAAAAAATAATGCTTGATGTTTGCAGGAGATACAATCCCGATGCCCCAACCCGATGAACCGATATATGGTCACATAGACCTGCATACCCACAGTTTTTATTCCGACGGCAGTGCTTCCCCCCGCACACTGCTCGAAGAGGCGCACCGCAAGGGACTCTCTGCTGTCGCACTCACCGACCACGATACTGTTGCCGGAATACCTGACTTTCTCTCGGCGGCGCAGGATTTTCCTGAAATCGAGGCGATTCCCGGCGTTGAACTCTCGAGCCTTTATGCCGCACGCGAGCTGCATATCGTCGGCTTGTGGGTGGATCACAAGTGTCCGGAATTGATTAACTATCTGGAGGAGCAGCGGCAGAAGCGGTGTGTCCGCAACGAAACCATGCGCCGTAAGCTCATCTCTCTCGGTTACAGCTTCGACTGGGATGAGCCGGAGTTCGACAAGGTGGAGTTTTCCAATATCGGACGCCCCCATATCGCCAACGTGATGTGCCGCAAGTACGGCTTTGCTTCCACGCAGGAGGTCTTTGAAAAGCTCATCGGACACAATCGCGGCGCATACGTCAGACGTGAGCTTCCTTATCCCTCACAGGCGATAGCCGCCATCCGCAGTGCCGGGGGAGTCGCCGTCTGGGCGCACCCCACATACCGTGAACGCAACGAACGCTCGTTTGTCAAAAAAATGGCAAAGCGTCTGGCAGAGCGTGGACTGGGCGGCATCGAGGCGTTCTATACCCTTTTCGGACCGAATGAAACTCAAATGGTGACCGATGTCGCCGGACTTACCGGACTTGCCCGCTCCGGAGGCAGCGACTGGCACGGAGATAACTCCCCGGGTATCGAAGTCGGAACCGGCAAGGGAGGCCTGCGGGTTCCGGATGAGCTTCTTGTGCAGTTGAGAGCAGCAAGAGATGCCGGAAAATGTGTCACACCTCCGGCGCAGAACGGATAACTGTGACAAAATGCGCGCCAAAAGTGTGACAATGTGTCGCACTTTTGGGAAAAACGGCACTTTTTTTACGCTTTTTCTCCATTTTTTGCAAGTTGGCACACTCCTTGCTTATAACTCCGGTGTGACAATCAGAAAAAAACGTAAAACAACTTTTACAAGGAGAAAAAGATTATGAGCAAGATCCTCGGAATCGACCTCGGAACCACCAACAGCTGTATGGCTGTCATGGATAACGGCGAGTACAAAATCATTCCCAATGCGGAAGGTAACCGCACCACTCCGTCAATCGTCGCTTTCACCAAGACCGGTGAGCGTCTTGTCGGTCAGACCGCCAAACGTCAGGCTGTCACCAACCCCAAAAACACCATCTTTTCCGTCAAACGTCTGATGGGCCGCAAATATTCTGAAGTCGGCAGAGAGCGTGAACTTGTTCCCTACGAGATCGTCGAGGCTCCCAATGGCGATGCCCACGTCAAAGTCGGCGACAAGGTTTTCAGCCCGCCGGAAATCTCTGCGATGATCCTCCAGAAGCTCAAGGCTGATGCCGAGTCCTATCTGGGCGAGAAGATCACCCAGGCGGTCATCACCGTTCCCGCCTACTTCAACGACACCCAGCGTCAGGCA
>JAZQTR010000145.1:0-7422 GCA_045630865.1 Victivallaceae bacterium | reverse complement strand
TGGAGGATATCAATCTGCACTTTACCGGTGATTTCCACGCCATCACCAGTGCCAACAACCTGCTCTGCGCGCTTATCGACAACCATCTTCAGCAGGGAAATGCGCTGGGTATCGATCCGCGCACCATCACTTTCAAACGCTGCCTTGATATGAACGACCGCGCTCTGCGCAACGTGATAATCGGTATGGGCGGCAGGAGCAACGGAGTTGTCCGCGAGGATCACTTCTGCATTACAGTTGCCACTGAAGTAATGGCGGTGTTTTGCCTTGCCACTTCTCTTGCCGATCTCGAGGAGCGTCTGGGCAATATAACTGTCGGACAGACTTATGACAAGCGTGAAGTCAAAGCGCGCGACCTCAAAGCGCAGGGATCCATGACTGTTCTGCTCAAAGAGGCTTTCAAGCCCAATCTGGTGCAGACTCTCGAGGGAACTCCCGCAGTTGTCCACGGCGGACCTTTTGCCAATATCGCCCACGGCTGCAACTCTGTGGTCGCCACTGATACCGCCATGCGGCTCGGCGATTACGTCGTTACCGAAGCCGGATTCGGCAGTGATCTCGGAGCTGAAAAATTCCTTGATATCAAGTGCCGCAAAGCCGGACTTGTTCCCGACTGTACCGTTCTTGTCGCCACCATCAAGGCGATGAAGCTCCACGGCGACGGTGACATCAAAACCGGATTTGCCAATGTTCTCAAGCACTACAACAATCTCCACAAAGAGTTTGGACTCAACGTTGTCGTCAACCTCAACCGCTTCGGCAACGATACTGAAGAAGAGGTTGCTCTCTTCCGTTCGCTCTGTGCTGAAAACGGTATTGCCTGCTCTGTTTCCACCGGATTCGTCGACGGCGGTGCCGGATGTGTCGAGCTTGCGGAAAAAGTGGCCGCTGAAACGGAAAAATCCGGCAGCCTCAACTATCTCTACGAACTTGAGGACTCCATTGAGGAGAAGATCAACAAGATAGCCCGCAAGTGCTACGGAGCAGACGGAGCCGATCTTTCAGCGGTCACCCGCAAAAAGCTCGCTGCGCTTCCTGAGGAGTACCGCAGCTATCCGGTCTGTATTGCCAAGACGCAGTATTCATTCTCTGATGATCCGGCACTGCTCAATGTCCCCACCGGATTCCGTATCACCGTGCGCGACATAGATGTCAAGAGCGGCTGCGGCTTTATTGTCGCTTACCTCGGTGATATTATGACCATGCCCGGACTGCCCCGCGTTCCCAACGCCGAGGCGATCCATCTGGAAAACGGCGAAACCGTCGGACTCTTCTGATTCAACATCAAGCTATATGAAAGAAATATGATTATGGATAACAACTGGAAAATAGAAACCATCGCTGTTCAGGCGGGATACACTCCGGAAAACGGAGGCCCCCGTATCGTTCCCATCACCCAGAGTACCACCTACAAATACGATGACGCACAGAGCGTCGCCGATCTTTTTGACCTCAAACGTGAGGGCTTCTTCTATACCCGTCTTGCCAACCCCACCGTCGATGCCTTTGAGAAGAAGATCGCCGCTCTTGAAAAAGGAGTTGCGGCAGTTGCGGTCTCCAGCGGACAGGCGGCAAACGCCTTCGCTCTGATGAACATCGCCCGCAGCGGCGACCACGTTCTGGCGGTCAGCGCGCTGTACGGCGGAACCGTTTCACTCTTCACCAATACGCTCAAAAAGGCCGGAATCGAAGTCTCTCTGATTCTGCCGACTGCAACTGAAGAAGAGCTTCAGGCGGCGATCCGTCCCAACACCAAGGCGATCTTTGCCGAGAGTCTCTGTAACCCCAGTCTGGTGGTCTGCGATTTTGAACTTTACGCCAAAGTTGCCCATGCCAACAAGATTCCGTTCGTTGTTGACAACACTTTTCCGACTCCGTATCTCTGCAATCCGTTTGATTACGGCTGCGACATTGTCACCCACTCCACCACCAAGTATCTGGACGGCCACGCCACGAGCGTCGGCGGAATCGTGGTCGAAAAGGGTGACTTCGACTGGGCGGGTTCCGGAAAGTTTCCGGAGTTCACCGAGCCGGATGCCAGCTATCACGGACTCATCTACACCAGAGATTTCCCGGCCGCACCGTT
Source organism: Victivallaceae bacterium (assembly GCA_045630865.1). GTDB lineage: Bacteria > Verrucomicrobiota > Lentisphaeria > Victivallales > Victivallaceae > UBA1784. Next base: position 5,336 of record JAZQTR010000145.1, on the reverse strand, counting down.
TTCGGTCAAAATGCGTGTCCAGCTGGTGCGCGACTACGGTATTCCGATGATGCCGTTCAATGCGTTCCTCACCATGCTTGGAACGGAAACTCTGCCGCTGCGCATGGAGCGTCACAGCGATAACGCCCTCAAAATGGCGCAGTTCCTCAAGAATCACCCCAAGGTGAGCTGGGTGAACTATCCCGGACTTGAGGATAACCCCGAACACGCCAAACTCAAGAAGTATCTGCGCGGCGGTTCCGGAGTCCTCTGCTTCGGAGTCAAAGGCGGAAAAGCCGCCGGAGAAAAGGTGATGAACGCTCTCAAACTTGCCGCCATTGTGGTTCACGTTGCGGATATCCGCACCTGTGTTCTTCATCCGGCAAGCATGACCCACCGTCAGCTTTCCGAGAGCGAACTGGTCGCCGCCGGAGTCACCCCCGACCTCATCCGTCTTTCTGTCGGAATCGAGAATATCGACGACATCATCGCCGATTTCGATCAGGCACTCAACCAGGCGTAATCATGACACCTGAAATAGTCCGGAAAAAAGTTCTTGCCGAAGGCAGGTTTCTGCGCCTCTGCGAGAACGAGTTCCGCGATGAACAGAACCGCACCCGCTATTGGGAGTCTGTGGAGCGCACCAACTCCACAGGCGCGGTCATCATCGCCGCCATGCTCAAAGAGAGCCGCCGGGTGCTGCTGGTGAGACAGTTTCGTCCGCCGACCGGCAAGTTCTCCATCGAGCTGCCCGCCGGATTGCTTGATAAACCCGGAGAAAGCGTTGCCGACGCTGCTGTACGCGAACTCTATGAAGAAACCGGCTATACCGGAAAAGTCCTGCGTATCCTCGAACCGGCATACAGCTCACCCGGAATGTCGCGTGAATCCATCACCATCGCAATCGTCGAAATAGATGACTCCCAATACCCCGTTCCTCCTGAACCCCACAATGAAGACGGTGAGTGTATCGAAACATTCGCCGTAAAACTTGATGAGCTGGAAACATTCCTCGACAATGCCCGCCGCAACGGCGACGCTGTGGAGGCCCGTGCGGCACTTTCCCCGTACATAATGCCTGCTTTCTTCGGGAAATGAGGTGTGGGAGCCCGGAGGAAGAGAAAAAACTTCTTTTTCACGAAAAAAGAAGTTTTTTCTCCCCCTCCCGGACCCTCTCCCTCTTTTTCAAGAAAAACGGAGTACTTTGCTTTTTGACTTCGGGTTGTTTTTGGTGGTTTGCTTTGTTTTTTTGACTTCGGATTTTTTGGGGCTTTTTTCTTTGATTTCGGGTTGTTTTTTTGTCTGAAATTTGAAATGACTGCTGTTTTTGTGTATATTATGCAGATGACCGGACATTAACAAAAGAAAAGGAATTGAAAATGGGAATCTGGGAAGCACTGATGATGGCGGCATTCGGTTTCAGCTGGCCGATGCAGATCATGAAAACTTACAAGACAAAGAACCCGGCGGGAAAGAGCCTGATGTTTCTCTTTCTGATTTTCGGCGGCTACGGTGCCGGAATCGTCCACAAGCTCACCGTCCACTACAACTGGGTGTTCTGGATCTATCTGCTCAACCTGATCATGGTCGGCACTGATCTTACTCTGACGCTCTATTACAAGCACCGCATCGCTAAAAGCGGCAAAGAGAACGCCTGAAATATCCTGACAAAAAGCAAGCGGCTTATCCCGTAAAGGTAAGCCGCTTTTTTTGTGTTTTTCCGGAAAATCAGAATTCCACGCTCAATCCGTCATAACCGGGGGAGAGCGGTTTATCAGCGAAAAACTCTTCAAGCTCCGCGTGGGTGGTGTTTGAGCAGTGCGACATATGTGCTGTAAAGCACTTTGCGTTCTCTTTGAGCGCATTGAGTTGCTTGAGTTTGTCGAGGAATTTCATTGCAGAAGTGACTCCGAGATGCTGACGCTGTTCGGTATCATACGGAGGATGTATTCCGTAGCTCATTTCGATTATTGCGGCATCTGCACCGGCGTTTTTGACCTGTTCGAAGGATTCCTCTCTCCACCATCCGGTATCGGCAAGAATGAAAAGTTTTTTGCCGTCTTCAGTGGTAATGAGATAATTGAGAGCGCACTCCAAATCCTCACAATGGGTGGCACGGACAGGCAGTATTTCCGCGCCGCCGCTCTTGAGCGGCACTCCTGGCGTCGGAGTTATGGCGTTGAGATTTTCCGGGAGCTGTTCCAAGCCGCACTGCTGAAAGAATTTGCGTATTTTATCCTGTGCGGCTTCATTGGCTATGAAGTTCAGACAGTGATCATCATAGCCTCTTCTCCACAGAAGATCGAGTCCGTCGAGATGGTCGACGTGGGAGTGGGTTATGCAGATGGTATCCAGCAGGGTTTCGTCGACATTGAATTCGCAGAATTGCCAGGCGGCGTCCGGACCGAAGTCGATCAGGATATGGTCATCGACCAGAACTGAAAATCTCCGTCTGCGGTCTTTGCCGCCCTCTCTGCGTGCTTTGGTGCAGAGGGGGCAGCGGCAGAACGGGGCAGGTATTCCCTCACAGGAGCTGGTTCCGAGAAGTGTGAATTTTGCCATATCTTATCTGCCTTTCACCCGGAGTATGGTTGAGGACAGCTCCGGCAGAGTTACTTTGACACGCTTGTACTTGCCGGAAACAGCTGCGTCAAGCTCTCTGCCTGCTGCGTAATCGTAGACTTTACCGCTTGCAAGCTGTGCCTGATACATCACATCAGCGGTGACGCTTCCGGCTCTGAAGTTGATCAGGTGGATGAGCAGATCGCCGTTTTTATCGCGGTAGGGGGTGGCGAAAAGGATGGGGTCTCCGGTCTGTACGAGGGGAGTGATTTTGCCGATAGAGGTTATGAGATCGTAAATTTCCTTGCGTTTTTCCATCTTCATACCGGGATCCCAGCTGCCGGAATTCCAGCTTTGATTGCGGAAAACGACTTTACCCTGACCGAGCTTTGCCGTTGCGGTTTTACCTTTTCTGACTTTATCGGGGTTTATGCCGAGTTTTTTCAGGAACGCATAGTTGTTTACCACATCTGTCGAAGATGAGGCGAGATAAACTCCGCCGTTTCTGATGAATTTCTCAATACGGGCTCCGAACTCCGGACGGATGGAACGGTTGTTGTCATCGATCAGGAGCAGGCTTTTGACATTTTTGTCGAATTCCGGAAACTCATCTATCATGTAGCGGTCGGCGTTGAGGTTGAGTTCGCGCAGAGTGCTGGCAAGTCCGTAGTGCGCTCCGGTTCTTTCGTGGAGTCCTTTGCGGATGGTGAGGTGAGCCTCATCGAATCCGGAGTCATGGGCAAGGGCAAGCGAGAAACCGTCGTGGAGATACTCTGCATCGTAGAGCAGGGCGTGCAGGGATTTCAGACTGCCGATTTCCAGCATACCGGGTCTGCCGCCGAACCACTGACAGGTGATGGTGTCGAAGCACTGCATCATGGTCATCCAGAAGAATGCCGCCTTGTTGTGGATATCATTGGGCGGGCAGGCGCATCCCTCGTCGCCGTAAAGGTGTCCGAATGTGCGTTTGGATGAGAGCCATTTGACAAAGCTCAAGCTGTAACGGTCACTGGTTTCGTGGAAGAGTGACGCCGGGGGAAATTCATTGGCAAGCTTGTGGTACGCACCGGTGTTGGCTCCGATAAGTTTCTGCTCTATGGGATGATAACTCACGTTGAATGTGAGGTGTCCGGTGTAACCGGCTTTGCGGATGGCTTCGACCACTGCACGCTGCGCTTTGTAAAGGTTGTCGTGGTGCATGACGGCGTACTCTTTGAGCAGAAATCCGGTTTCATCTCTGTAGAGGTCAAGCGGATGGAAATCATTGAAACTGCGGTAGGAAAATCCGGTTTTTCTGTTGACGTCGGCAACTTGGTATTTGGAGTTCAGCAGTTTGCGGAACATGGCAAGAGAAGCGTCGCCCATGTCGACGTGTTTGACTCCTATTTCCGGACGCAGTCCGTAGTTTGCATTGATGCTGACAGCCTTGTTTTTCTGGGCGAATTTTGCAGTTTCTGCATAAAGTTTGACGAAGCGGGAAACTGTCCACCCGTCAGCGGGATCGATTTGAGGCCGCTTGTTGTAAGAGCCGGCGGGGTCTCCGTTCAATTCGTAACGTTTCTGGAAAACGGCTTTTTTCTGGAACCACTCCGGCCCCTTCATCATTCTGATATGGTTGCGGATGGAGTAGTCGAGGTTGTTGGATTTAACTCTGTCGAGATAGAGGTCACTGTTGGAAAAGAAGATGTTGTCCATTTCAGGCTCATCCCATATCGTCATCAGTTTGACGGTGTCGTAACCGATGCGGCGGATGCGCTCGAAGTCGGCTCTGCTGTATCCTGAACCTGCGATCATCGTGTAGTGGAACTTACCGTGTTTTTCGGGCATAACTCCGAGCATTACGCTGCTTTTGTCTGCGATGCTCAATCTGGCAGGGCCGGGGGCAAGTTTGCTGTTATCCGGGATATCGAGTGTGGTATAGCCGTATGAAAAATCACCTTTGCGGATAAAGTTGATTGATCCGGCAGCTTGGGCTGAACCGGGACGGCTGAAGCTGACTGCAGTTTCTGCTTCGGGCAGAACGGAGTGGTTTCTGGAGTAGAAGAAGGCACGGAGTGCGCTCTTTTTTCCGGGGGTGAAGACTGAATCATCCGGCTCTATCGCGCAGATGACAGCGTCTCTGCCGTTGAGCAGACGCATTCCGGAAACGAGAAACTCTCCGGCACTTTTCGGCATCTTGTAAAAGGTGATCTGTCTGATCGCTTTTTCCGGATGGGGGTTGAGGAAGACGGTTCTTGAGATGCCATCCCAGCTGTGACCGTACTGCGCTCCCGGAATAGTGATAAGTTCACTGCGCGGGAAACCGATGGGGCCCCACCAGCTGTGGTCGGCGTTGGAACGCTTTTTGAAAGATTCGCTGTAGGTGGTGGTGTTCCAGCGGAGCATGAAGAAGCTGGTTTCAGTAGTGTTGTCAGCATAGAGTATCTGGCATCCGGCGGCAGCCGGATTGTCGCTGTCTTTCTGGATTCCGGCGGCAGTGAATACCTCAACGGCTTCGGCTGTCCTGTTGCCGAGGGCAATGGCGAGCGCAGGAGTTGCGTCGGTCAGTTTGAGATCGAGGGCGGTGAATTTTCCCTGTACATTATTGCCGGTGACAAAGGGAAGATCTTTGCCGCCGAGGGTGATTTTTCTGCCGCTTGCAGCCGGAACTGCCCTGCCGTCTGCGGCGATGGATACTTTGCTGTCTGTGCCTTCGACAATGTCGCACTCTTTCATGACCGAGGCGCGCAGTTCAGCTTTGCTTCCGATGGTGACACTCTCTTTACCTGCGGGGTAAAACTCAAAGACGAGGCAGG
>JAZQTR010000144.1:0-7813 GCA_045630865.1 Victivallaceae bacterium | reverse complement strand
GATCTCCGGCACCCTGCTCGGTAAAACGACCCTCTCCGGCGGTAACGCCCTGTGAGATATCTCCGCTCTGCTTGTGGATGGCGAGCATAATGCGCGCCTCGTCGGCGGAAAATCCGATTTCGGGATCGGTATAACCGATGTTCCGCACGACATTGAGAGCGACATCCTGCCAGTTGACTTTGGCATTGGTGGTGATCTCACCTGAAATGACGATCAGATTGGTAGTCACCAGAGTTTCACAGGCGACGCGGCTTTCAGGATCCTGCATCAAGCAGGCGTCGAGAATGGCATCGGAGATCTGGTCACTGACCTTATCCGGATGTCCCTCGGAAACCGATTCGGAAGTAAAAACGTGGTTAGCTTTGATTTTGCTCATAATTCACCGCAAATATTTTCAGCGGCCGGGGATGAACATCGGAACGGGAACGCCGCGGCGGTTCTGACGCCAGGCGGATTCATCCTGTCCGGAGACCGCAGGTTTATCTTCACCGAAGCTCTTGGTCTTCATGTTGGCATCATTGACACCGCAGGCAGCAAGAGCGGCACGGACGGCATTGGCACGACGCTCACCGAGGGCACGGTTGTACTCGTCGGTACCGCGCTGGTCGCAGTGTCCCTCGATGACAAGTCCGAGTTCGGGCTTGTCGGCAAGGTAGGCGGCGATGCGCTCGACCTTGGCCTGCTCGCTGGGAACGAGAGTATCGGAGTCGTAGGCGAAGTAAATCACCGGCATACCGAAGCGGTTGCCGCTGGGATCGGCGACTCTCCAGCCGTCGGCATCGGTCTCACCGATGGCACCGGCCTTGTTGGAATCGACCCAGCTGCCGCTGTTCTCTTCGCCGGGGAGAAGTCCCTGACCGGCGGCACCGCCCATACCCTGACCGTTGAGACCGGTATCGTTGAGAGCGTAGGCTCCGGTGGGATCGGGAGCGGCTCCCGGAACAGTAGAGAGATCCTCCGCCGGAGCATCACTTTTGCATCCGGGAACGAGGACAAGGCAAACCGCCAGAGCGGCACAACTGACAAGGGTTCTGAACATTTTGTTTTCTCCTGATTTTTAATTAGGTTTCTGTAAGAAAAATACTCTCGCATATAAAATACCTCACCTTTACAGAAAATCAAAGAGAAAACCAGCCGTTTTTATTAAAAAAACGGGTATTTTTCCGCTTTTTCAGAGTTCGGGGGCCTTGAGCAATTCCAAACCGTTGCCCAACGGCAGGGAAACCTGTCCTGAACGGTTGTAAGGCATACTCAGAACGATGCGGTTTCTGCCCTTGAGCAGAGTCACTTTGTTTTTACTGCGCACTCCGAGTTTGCCGCCGTTCAGCCAGGCGGAGCTTTCTTTGGGATTATCCATTTTGACCGGCAGAACGATGCTCTTTTCGCTGTCGCTGACAAAATCGATCACAGCGACACATTTTTTGCTTCTGCTGCTGACCTTTCCGGCATAGACAGCATTGGGAGTACACACCACCGGACGGCGTTTGACCCTGATGAGTCCTGCACTCTTCAAGTCGCTGTCAGGACGCGAAAGCCGGGCGTGATCCAAATTCTTCGGCTCACCGGCAAATGCCGCTGCCTCGTTGATCGTCCGGGGCTTTGCAGACAGTGTCTGAGCCTCTTTCAGATCGGCAAAAAGACGGCAGCGTCTGCCGCCGCGGATAAAGTCGAACTGCACGGCGTAATAGGGAGAGCCGAGAGTGTAGTGCAGACCTGTTTTGACCTTTTCCGCTGTGATGGCAACAGCTGCCTCTTTGCCGGGAGCAACATCAGAAATATCACGGCGGACAGCAAGCTCCCGGCAGTCCGGCGGCAGACGGAAAGTCAGCGCGCAATTTTCCAGAGCCTCTTTGCCCTTATTGACGATCGTGGCAGTCAATTCATTTCCCTGCTTTTTCAGCACGAGAGAAACACCTTTGATGCCGTACTTCTCATTGTTGTAGGCGTAGATTTCCGGAATGGTGTGTCCTGGGGCGTGGACAAGCTCGACCTTACTGCCTCCGGCAAGAAGCTTCGCCCCTGAAGCAGACACCGCAGAGACCTGCCCTATTTCGAGTGTCAGCGGAACATCTGCACCCAGCTCGAAAGGCTCAAAACGGGTGACGGTAACTTTGACGGAATTGCCTTCGCGGCGGGTCTCCACTTTGGAATTCATAAACTCATAACTGTAAGCGGCATACTCATTCTGATTGCAGTTCCACCAGTTTTTGTTTGAAGTGAGTTTGCGGTAGATCTCATCGAGCAGAACCAGTCCCTCCTTTGTATGCCAGGAGTGAGTCGACATCGACAGTGCCGGATACTTCTTCAGCTTATCACCCTTCATATAGGCGGCAAGGGTGCTCTCAAACCTTTTCATATCCGGAACGCGGTCGCCCGGAACGATACGGTATACGAAAACAAATGCGTTATCCGGATAACCGATGGCTTTGATCTGTTCAGGGTCGCTGCGGTCGGGAAAACCGATGATACCCGCAGCCATCAATGCTCTGCCGATACTCTGTGTGCCGTCCTCAGAAATTCCGTAGAGATTTCCGAAGGGACTTGCCTGGGTGCTGACGGGGTGCTTGGCAAGGACTTCGATGCCGATACGGTTCGCCATATACTCGTAAAAGTGTTCATTGGCACAAAGTTTAGCTATGAGGTAGTGGTTCACGGTGTGACTTCCGGCAAGACAGCCGTCGCGGATGACCTCTTTTATCACCGGAACATCTCTATCCACAGAGCCGCCGAGGTAGAAATTGCCCTTGGCTCCGTACTTCTTCATAATGCGGAAAGTGTTGACGTGGCTCATAGTGCTGTCATCCCAGCGCGAAGTAAAGGCAAGCTCGTAATTTCCGGGAAGCCTGCGCAGGGCAACCGCCGCCTTTCCGGCATCCTGCGGAGTTGCGAACTGCAATGTAAACTCCTGTTTATAGCTTCTGAATCCGAGCGGATCAGCCGACAACGCCGCGGCGAACGCAACCGCCAGCAGAACAGAGATTCTTTTCATCAATTTCATTTCCTCCTTCACAAATAAAAAAGCTGTCCGGACGAACAGCTTTTCTGTAGTTTATCTGCCGCAGAATTCAGGATCCTCTTTCAGCAGTTTGTCGAAGTACTCAATGGTTTTGACAAGACCGGTTTCCAGCGGAGTGACCGGTTCCCAGTTGAGCAGCTGCTTCGCCTTGGTGATATCCGGTCTTCTCTGTTTGGGATCGTCCGCCGGAAGCGGCATACGGATCAGTTTCGACTTGGAGTCAGTAAGCCTTATCACCATTTCCGCCAGCTGCAGGATGGTAAACTCTCCGGGGTTGCCGATGTTCACGGGGCCGGTTACATCATCCGGAGTATTCATCATCCGCATCATACCGTCGACCAGATCATCGCGGTAGCAGAAACTTCTGGTCTGGCTTCCGTCGCCATAGATGGTGATATCTTCATTTTTGAGAGCCTGAAGAATAAAATTGCTCACCACACGTCCGTCATTGGGGTGCATACGCGGACCATAGGTATTGAAAATACGGATGATCTTGATCGGCAGTCCGCACTGCATACGGTAGCAGTTGAAGAGCGTTTCGGCGCAGCGTTTGCCCTCGTCATAACAGGATCTGATGCCGATGGGGTTGACATTTCCCCAATACTCCTCGACCTGCGGATGCACGTTGGGGTCTCCGTAGACCTCACTGGTGGAACTCTGCAGGATCTTTGCTCCGGTGCGTTTGGCAAGCCCGAGCATATTGATCGCACCGTGGACACAGGTCTTGACGGTCTGCGCAGGATTCTTCTGATAATGGATGGGACTGGCCGGGCAGGCAAGATTATATATCTCATCCACCTCGACAAAAAGCGGAAATGTTACATCGTGACGGATCAGCTCAAAGCGCGGCTCATCCAGCAGATGATAGATGTTGCGGCGGCTGCCCGTGTAGAAATTATCGACACAGATGACTTCATTACCCTGCTCGATGAGCTTCTCGCAGAGGTAAGAACCGAGGAAGCCTCCGCCTCCTGTAACCAGAATCCGGCGTCCCATTTTATCTTACTTCTTGCGGATGGGCATGATGACGTAGAGGAAACCCTCTCCGGCTTCGATGGCGACCGGATTGACCGAGTCATTCAGCTTGAACTTGACCATTTCGGCATCGGTAGCCTTGAGCGGATCGGCAAGGAAAACCGGATTGAAAGAGACGTTGAACGCCTCGCCGGAGTACTCAACATCGATCTCATCGCTGGCGTCACCGACTTCAGCACTTGAAGCGGCAAGTTTCAGTTTGTTGTTTTCAAAATCCATCACGATGAATGAGCTGTTCTCACTCAAAACAAGAGAAACCGCCTCGATTCTGGAAAGCAGAGCCGCGGCAGGAATATCCACCGTGCAGTTGAAGCTGGCGGGGATGACCTGACGGTAGTTGGGATAGCTTCCCTCGATAAGTTTGGCGTTGAGAGTGAAGTTTCCGATGGAAAACGCGCACTGCTTCTCACCGATACGGATGGTCATGACGCGGTCGCCCTCGAGCAGACGGCGCACCTCGGACATCGTCCGGATGGCGATGATGCAGTCACCGTCTCCGCCGGTGCACTCATCGGGAGTTGCCTCCTGCATCGCCATACGTTTGCCGTCGGTGGTGACCAGAGTCATACCGGAGTCTCTCACGCTGAGCAGAACACCGGTGAGAACTTTGCGGGAGTCATCGCTGCAGGCAGCATAGGCGACGTGGGAGATCATGCGCTTGAAGTCGCCCTCTTTGACTTTGATCTCACGGACAGTCTCAAATTCAGCGGCTTCGGGGAAGTCGCTGGCGGCAAGTCCGAGCAGACGGAAACGTCCGGTTCCGCATGAAAGCTGTGCCTGATCCTGATCGTTGACGTCACAGGTGACTTTTTCACCAGCCATGGAGCCGATGAGAGAAACCAGTTTGCGGGCGGGAAGAGTAGTTCTTCCGGAAGCGGAAACTTCCGCCTCGATGCTGGTGGTGATACGCATTTCAAGGTCGGTGGTGGTCAGGGTGACGATGCCGTTATCAGCTTCAACAAGAACGTTTCCAAGCAGGGGAAGCATGGAGCGGGTACCGATGATGGTACTGACGTGGCTCAACGCTTTCTGCAGTTTATCTCTGTCTGCAACAAATTTCATGGTATATACCTCCGTAGATTTTTATAATAATTTTGATGTCATTGAATGAATATATTACTTCATCGCACTTTTTTCAATCCATAAGTGCAATTTTTTTGGCTTTACTCTCAATGAAAAGGCGCAAAAAGTTGCAATATGCGCGTACAGATGTTATATTAAGCAGGTTTATTATACAGACAATATTTCACTGTATCGGGAGACACTATCAATATGAGCGGAAATTTCTATATCACCACCCCTATTTACTACGTCAACGACAAACCCCATATCGGACACGCCTACACCACCATTCTTGCCGATGTCCTCAGCCGCTACCAGAGATCTCTGGGCAACGACACATTTTTCCTCACCGGAACCGATGAACACGGTCAGAAAGTGGAAAAAGCGGCACAGAAACGCGAAGTCGCCCCGCTTCAGCACTGCGACGAAACCGTGGTGCGTTTCCAGGAGCTCTGGAAACGTCTGGGCATCACCAATGACTTTTTCATCCGCACCACATTCGACTTCCACAAAGAGGTCGTCCGCAAGATCCTGCAGGATCTCTATGACCGCGGCGAGATCTACCGTGCCGAGTACACCGGCTGGTACTGCGTCGGCTGTGAGAGATTCTTCACCGAGAAAGATCTGGTCGAGGGCAAGTGCCCGGACTGCGGACGTGAAGTGTCGGCGATCCAGGAGAGCAACTACTTCTTCCGCATGGGCAAATACCGTGACTGGCTGGTCGATTACATAAAGAGCCATCCGGATTTCATTCTCCCCTCGTTCAGAGCCAACGAAACGCTCGGATTTCTCCGTCAGGAGCTGGGCGACCTCTGCATCAGCCGTCCGAAATCCCGTCTGGCGTGGGGAATCGAGCTGCCTTTCGATACCGATTACGTCTGTTACGTCTGGTTCGATGCCCTCATCAACTACATTTCCGGCGTCGGTTATCTTCAGAACGACGAAGAGTTCAACCGCCGCTGGCCCGCCAGCTGCCATCTTATCGGCAAAGATATCCTCACCACCCACAGCGTCTACTGGCCCACGATGCTCAAGGCTATCGGTCTGCCGATGCCCAAAACCATCTTCGCCCACGGCTGGTGGCTCACCGGCAACGCCAAAATGAGCAAGAGTGCCGGAAACGTGGTAGACCCGATGGCGATGATCGACAAGGCTGGCGTGGATGCCTTCCGCTATTTCCTGCTCTCTGAAATGAGCCCCGGCAGCGACGCCAACTTCAGCGAGGAGTCGTTCATTTCCCGTTACAACAGCGACCTTGCCAACGACCTCGGCAACCTGTTGAGCCGCGTCAGCAAAATGATCCTGCGCTCCGGCGGAGTAATTCCGGAAGCAGGTGAACTTCAGGATATCGATACCGAACTGCTCGATGCTGCAAAGAATGCCGTATCCGTCATGGCTGAAAACCTCATCCAGTACAAACCTGATCAGGGTATCGAAGCTGCGATGGGCGTTATCCGTGCCGGAAACCGCTATCTTGAAAAATGCGCTCCGTGGCAGCTTGCCAAAACCGGAGACACTGCACGCCTTGCAACCGTTCTCTACTGCTCCGCCGAGGCTCTGCGTCACGTTGCAGTCCTGCTTGAACCTGTCATGCCGCAGAAGATGGCGGAACTTGCCAAAGTCCTCGGCTATACCGACGGTGTGATCTGCCCCATCTCCGAGCTCGCGGATAAACCCTCTGACCTTGCAGGACGCACGGTCAGCGATACCGCCGCCCTCTTCCCGAGAATTCTGGTCGAGGAGGAAAAGGCAGCTCCCGCCGCCAAGCCGGAAAAGAAGAAAGAAAAGAAAGCTGAAAAAGCTCCCGAAGAGGTTTCTCTCATTTCCATCGACGATTTCTTCAAGAGCAAGCTGAAAACCGCAAAGATCGTCGCCGCCGAAAGAGTTCCTGATGCCAAAAAGCTGCTGAAGCTCCAGCTTGAAGTCGGCAGTGAAAAGCGTCAGATCGTTTCCGGCATCGCCGAAAGCTACGCTCCGGAAGATCTCATCGGCAAGACCATCGTCATCGTCAGCAATCTCCAGCCGGCGACCATCCGCGGCGTCGAAAGTGCCGGAATGCTGCTCGCCGCCGGCAAAGGCGACAAGATCCGTCTGGTCACTCTCGACGGAGATGTTCCCTCCGGAATCGATGTGGGATAATCTCCTCCCGAAAGGTTGAAAAATGCAGAAACTCATTGACGAAATCACCGCTTTGAAAAAGTCGGCAGGCGCATTGATCCTCGCCCACAACTACGTCAAAGCTGAAATACAGGATATTGCGGACTTTGTCGGAGACTCTCTTGAACTCTCGATCAAAGCAAGGGACTGCAAAGCTGAACTCATCGTCTTCTGCGGTGTCTCTTTTATGGCGGAAACCGCCAAGATACTCTCCCCTGACTCAACCGTTCTGCTCCCCGTACCCGACGCCGGATGCCTGATGGCGGATATGGCGGAAGCAGTCGATGTTGAAGCGGCAAGAAAAGCTGATCCCGAAGCGGTGCTGGTGGCTTACGTCAACACCACTGCTGCAACCAAGGCTTGCGTTGACATCTGTTGTACCAGTGCCAACGCCGATAAGGTCGCAGCATCAATTCCCGCCGGGAAACGGATCCTCTTCCTCCCCGACCGCAATCTGGGACGCAACGTGGCTGAAAAGGTCGACAGAGAGTTCAAATTCTGGGATGGCTGCTGCCCGATCCACGACCGTATCACTCCTGAAAT
>JAZQTR010000143.1:0-3413 GCA_045630865.1 Victivallaceae bacterium | reverse complement strand
TCGTACTCGGCGCAAAACGTGACCTTGACTCGCACTGCATCCGCCGATTGCAAACAATCTGTTTTGCGAGTTTGACAAAAAATTACCACTATGGTATATTTTAACGAGAAGCAATAAGTGCTATGATAGAGCTTTGTATGTCAGTTTTACAAAGTTCAGGACATTAATAAACAATAACACATTTTCATATTCAAATACAGGAGAAAAAATGAAAAAGTTCACAATGTTTCTGATCGGCTGTGTACTCTGTATCACAGCGTCCGCCGCAGTAGACATGAGCAACGTCAAAGACTTCGGCGCAGTCGGCGACGGCAAGACCCTCGATACTGCCGCCATCCAGAAGGCTCTTGACGCGGGCGGAATCGTCCACTTCCCTGCCGGAACCTACCTTACGGGAACCATCTATCTGCGCTCCAACGGCGGTATCGACCTCGCTCCGGGAGCCACCATTCTCGGCAGTCCCAATAAAGAGCATTACAACAAGAGCGACTTTTCACCCAAGAACCGCCCCGACTCGGCGGAGAAAAACTGGAGCCGTCACCTGAAAAAGTTTGTACGTCCGATGGATTGGTCGAGCGGTTCACACCTCATTATCGGTCTCAATGTCCACGACGTGGTCATCAGAGGTCAGGGAACCATCTGCGGCAACTGCCCCGCTTTCGGCCCCATCATCGTCGAAGAGCCGGAGCTGCGTCCGAGTACCCCCATGCCGTGGCGTCCGGGCGAGATGATCTGGATCTGCGAGAGCGACCGCATAACCTTTGACGGTGTCCGTTTCACCGATCCCACTTTCTGGACCTGCGTGCTTTCAATGTGCAACGAGGTTAAAATCCGCAACCTCACCGTCGATATGAACCTCTGGACACGCAACGGCGACGGCTTCACCATCGACGGCTGCCGCAACGTCGTTATGACCAACTGCATCATCCGCGGCGCGGACGACTGCATCGTTCTGAAATCCGATCACCGCAGAACCGAGCGCAAGCAGGCTTGCGAAAACGTGGTCATTTCCAACTGCGTGCTGGAATCCACCTGCTACGGCATCCGCGTCGGCGTCGGCAACGGCACGATGAAGAATATCCGTGTCGACAACATTGTCTGCAGAACCCGCATCGGAGCTTTCCTCGGAGTCAACTGGGGTATTGTCAAAGAGATCAGCGACATCACTTTCTCAAACTTCACTCTCGACTGCGAAACCGCCATCTATATCAAGGGAACCGACTGGGTGCGCCTCAAGCGTGATGAAAAAGACGTGGTTATCAAGGATATCACCTTCCGCAACTTCAAAGGAGTGGTCCACAAGGCGATCACCATCGACCCGGATATTCCGGTGAAAAACATCATGGTCGACGGACTGCGGGTGAGATTGCGTCAGATCGACAGATCGCTCTGCCCCTACAGAGAGCTGCCGAAGTCTCCTTCGCCCATCACCGTGAAGAAAGTCCACAATCTGCACCTGCGTGACGTGGTCATCGACTGGGCTGATCCGTGGCACACCTACAAATCACCCATCGTCGCAGAGGAGGTCTACAACCTGCGCATGGATGGATGTGAGCTCGGCGGTCTCAAAAAATGGGGAACTGCGGAGAACTTCCCCAAACCCACCCCTGAACAGGTGAAATACCGCAATTCCTGGAAACATTTCTATTGATTCCGGCATAGACTTTTAACAGTTCTGCAATGAAACGGCAGGAGAGTTTGAAATTACTCTCCTGCCGTATTATATTTTCCTTGTGACAGTGTAAGGAAAAGAAAGTATATGGTCGATAATATCATCATCAAAGGGGCTGAACAGCACAACCTCAAAAAGGTCGATGCGGTTATTCCCCGCAACAAACTTGTAGTCATCACCGGACTTTCCGGCTCCGGCAAGAGCAGTCTGGCGTTCGATACCCTCTACGCCGAGGGACAACGCCGTTATGTCGAGAGTCTGTCAGCTTACGCCAGACAGTTTCTTGACCTGATGCAGAAGCCCAAAGTCGAACACATTGAGGGATTGAGTCCGGCGATATCCATCGAGCAGCGCAGCGGCTCCGGAACTCCCCGTTCCACGGTTGCCACAGTGACCGAGATATATGATTATCTGCGTCTGCTCTACACCCATGTCGGACTTCCGCACTGTCCGCACTGCGGCAAGCCGCTGGTCACCCAGAGTGCGCAGGCGATCACCGAGCGTCTGCTCAAATTGAAGCCGGGATTGAAGATGACCATTCTTGCCCCCGTAGTGCAGGGCAGAAAGGGTGAACACCGGGATATCCTCGAGAGTCTGCGTAAAGACGGCTTTATCCGCGCCCGCATCGACGGCGAAACGGTCATGCTTGATGAGGAGGAGCTTCCGGTACTTCAGAAGACCATCCGCCACACTATCGAGGCAGTCATAGACCGTCTTGTTACCGGCAGGATCGACCGCTCGCGCCTGACTGATTCCGTGGAAACCGCCCTGCGCAGAGCCGACGGAGTCGTCAATATCCATCTTGACGGTGAAGAAGCCGACTTTACTGAAGAGAAATTCTGCGAAAAACTCGCCTGTCCCGATTGCGGAGTCTCTTACGGAGAGCTTGCGCCGCGCAACTTTTCGTTCAACTCCCCTTACGGAGCCTGTCCGGAGTGCAACGGACTTGGTATAACTCAATATATGGACCCTGCGAAGGTGATCCCCGATACATCCAAATCCATCGCCAACGGAGCCATCCCCAACTGGCGCAGGGGCCCCCGTCACCTCATCATCTATTACAATCTGCTGTTGAGAAAAGTTGCGGAACACCTCGGAGATCCGGCGATACTGACGACGCCCTTCGGTCAGCTTTCCCCCGAAGTGCAGAAGTTTATTCTTGAGGGCAGCGGAGAGGAAAAACTAACATTCGATTTCCGCATGCACGGCAAAAAGTTCCATTGGGAAAAGCCTTTTGAGGGTATTCTCGAAAACCTCAAACGCCGGATGAACGAAACCGAGAGCGATTCCGTCAGGGAGCGTCTGGCGGCGTGTTTGAGTCCGAAAGAGTGTCCGGTCTGCCGGGGCGCACGGCTCAATCCGACCACGCTCGGAGTTACCGTAGGCGGAAAAAACATTTCTCAATTCAACATGATGAGTGTCGAAGACGCTTTGGAGTTTCTGAAGCAGCTCGAACTTGACAAAGAGCAGGCTGTTATTGCCTCTGACGTGCTGAAAGAGATCATCAGCCGCCTGACATTCCTCCGGGATGTCGGCTTGAGTTACCTCACGCTCAACCGCATCAGCTCAACTCTTTCCGGCGGCGAGGCGCAGCGCATCCGTCTGGCGACCCAGCTCGGCTGCGGACTGGTCGGAGTTCTTTACATTCTCGATGAGCCATCCATCGGATTGCACCAGCGTGACAACGACAAACTGCTTGCCACTCTGGAAAAGCTCCGTGATGCGGGCAACTCGGTGGTGG
>JAZQTR010000142.1:0-13327 GCA_045630865.1 Victivallaceae bacterium | reverse complement strand
GTTGCCGCCGAGGGTTATGTCCGGGCGGGCAGAAAATTCGGTGCGGTGTGTGTTACATCAGGTCCGGGAGGAACCAACGCTCTGACGGGAGTTATCGGTCAATGGCTCGATTCGATCCCGGTGATATATATTTCCGGACAGGTCAAGCAGGAAACAACTCTGCTGTCATGTCCTGAACTCCGGCTGCGTCAGTTGGGAGATCAGGAAATAAATATAGTCGATATAGTGCGTCCGGTTACGAAATATGCGGCAGTGGTCAGTGATCCGGCATCCATACGTTACGAGCTTGAAAAGGCTCTGTGGTATGCCTTGAACGGCAGACCCGGACCGGTTTGGCTGGATGTTCCGTTGAATATACAGGGTGCTTTGGTAGATGAAGCCGGTCTGACCGGTTTCGCAGAGCCTGATTGCGCGGAGCCGGCTCCAGGAGATGATAAGATGCAGGAGCTGATGGCTTTGCTGAAAAAGGCAAAGCGTCCGCTGTTTATTGCGGGTCATGGAATTTCCATCTCCGGTGCCGCAGAGCGTTTCCGCAAGTTGATCCAACTTACCGGTATACCGGCAGTTACCACATTTTGCGGCGTAGGATTGCTGGATGATGCTGATCCGCTTTTCGCTGGCAGAATAGGAACTGTCGGGCAGAGGGCGGGAAACTTCGTCCTGCAGAATTCCGATTTGGTGATTTCCCTGGGGTCACGCAACAATATACGCCAGGTGAGTTACAACTGGGAAAACTTTGCGTCCAGAGCAGTAAAAGTTTCTGTTGATATTGACGGCGAAGAGCTGAAAAAGAAACTGTTTGTTCCCGACCTTCCGATCCGGGCTGATGCCGGAGCTTTCATCGATTCGTTGTATACTTTTGCTGAAAAAGAGGTTTTGCCGGATTACTCACCATGGGTGAAATGGTGCGCGGAGCGGCGCAGGCTTCTTCCGACGGTAACAGAGGAACAGGAACAATGGCAGGATAAAGTCAATCCGTACTTTTTCATGCGGGAGCTGACGGACTCTCTGGCAAATGATTGCGACGTCGTTGCCGGAAACGGAACTGCCTGTGTCGCTTTGTTCCAAAGCTGCAAAGTGAAACTGGGACAGCATATTTTCTGGAATTCCGGCTGTGCTTCCATGGGATATGATATCCCCGCTTCCTTGGGAGCTGCTATCGGAAGCGGAAGAACCACCATCTGTCTTGCCGGAGACGGCAGCTTTATGATGAATATGCAGGAAATTCAGACAATAATACATCATAAACTGCCGGTCAAGATTTTTCTGCTGGATAATGATGGTTATGGTTCCATCAAACAGACGCAGAGCAATTTCTTCGGAAAAGAGTTGATAGGATGTGATGCCCCGAGCGGTGTCAGCTTTCCGGATTTTATCAAAGTGGCAGAGGCGTTCGGATTCAAAACGTTTGAAATCTGCGCACAGGACGATCTTTCCCGGCAGATCAAAGCTGTCATTGAAATAGACGGTCCGGCTTTTTGCGCAGTCAGAATGCCTTCGTTTTTGAACTTCACACCGAAGCTGTCCTCCCAAAAATTGCCTGATGGCACAATGGTATCGGCCGTTCTTGAGGATATGTTTCCATTTCTGGAACGGTCAGAGTTTCAAAAGCATATGATAGAACAGTGAGGGACTGGATATGAATATTTTGGAAAGAGAGATGATTGATATCCTCAAAGCTTTGAGGGATGAATGTGGTTGTTTTCAGATAAAAGCTGAATTTGAGGCCGAAGGTACAAGAATGTCAGAGCTGATGCGCCTGAAAGACATAACCTCCTGCGTCGGTCTGCCTATTATTATGAAAATCGGAGGTGTCGAATCTGTCACTGATGTTTACAACTGTCTGCAGATAGGCGTGGCATCTATCATAGCTCCGATGGTGGAAACCCCGTTCGCATTGAAGAAGTACGTTCATGTTGTGCGCGATATGGTCGCTCCGGACAATGCTGCAGATATAGATTTCTATTTTAATATGGAAACCATCACCGGATATCAGAATTTTCAGGAAATGATGAATATGCCGGAACTTTCATATATCGACGGTGTCACTGTAGGCAGAGTTGATCTTTCCGGTTCTATGAACAAGGACCGTTCCGCCGTTGATTCAGATGAATTTTATGAAATCTGCTCCAATACTTTCCGTATGGCAAGGGAGAAAAACCTCGCTTGCGGTCTGGGAGGTGCAATTTCGGTCAACAGTATCGATTTTATAAAGAAACTCAATAAAGAAAAGCTGATTGACAAGTTTGAAACCCGGAAGGTTGTGTTCCATGCCGATGCTGTGGAAAAAGGTGAAAAGATCTTCAAGCAGGCACTGTTGTTTGAGCTGCAGTGGCTCAAAAGCAAACGCCGTTTTTATTCCGGCATACGCAAAGAAGATGAAAGCAGAATTGAAATGTTGGAAAAACGCTTAAATGGTTAAGAATCTGTATCGGTACAAAAATTTATTTTTCGATCTTGATGGTACACTGCTCGATACCGAAAAGGATTTGCGGAACGCATGGAAAAAAGTTATTGCTGATATGCAGTTGAATGCGCCGGATTTCGATCGGCTGTTCCGTATCGGGCCGCAGGCACCGGATATGGCGCGCGTACTCTTTCCGAATCTTCCGGAAGATGAATTGAAAAAAGCCATCGGAGCTTTTATGTCCTGCTACGATTACTCCGACCATTCAATGACGTTTCCCTATTTATGGATAGACAGTTTCCTGCGCGAACTCAAAGCCGCAGGCGCAAAGCTCTACGTCATGACCAACAAACGGAAATATCCCACCTTGTTTCTGATAGAAAAAGCCAACTGGCAGGAATTGTTTTCCGGCATATTCACTCCCGATATGTATGAGGGAAGGGTTTACACCAAGAGCGATCTGTTGGGCAAAACCCTGAAAGATCTTGCCATAGCTCCTGAAACAGCAATAATGATCGGCGATACCGCAGGCGACATCAACGCAGGAAAAAATAACAATATTGCAACAGCCGGTGTCCTCTGGGGATACGGAGAAGAAAAAGAGCTGGCAGAGAGTGATTACCTTCTTTCTGAAAAGGATTTTGAATAATGAGTGCTGACGGTAAAAAAGTAATAAGTATCGTGACCAACTGCTGGAACGAGGTGGAGAATATTCCGCTCTTTTATCAGCGGTGCATGGCGGAACTTAAAAAGTTTCCGGAGTATGACTACGAGTTTATCGTCGAAGACAACCTGTCGACCGACGGAACTGTCGATGTGTTGAGAGAGATCGCAGAAAAAGACAAAAACTTCAAAGTCATCCTCAACGCCAATAACTTCGGACACATCCGCTCTCCGTTCAATGCTCTTTTGAGTTCCTCCGGTGACGTGGTCTTTTACCTCTGCAGCGACCTGCAGGAGCCGCCGGAAATGCTCTCTGCCTTTATGGAAAAATATCACGAAGGATATAAGGTAATCTGCGGTGTCCGCTCCGGAACCCGTGCCAACGCGGTGCTTGAATTTATGCGCGGCGTTTACTACTCCATGCTGCAGAAATTTTCCTCCAGTCAGGAGATCATCCAGAAATTCACCGGCTTCGGACTCTATGACAAGTGTTTCATCGAAGCTCTGCGCCGGTTCAAAGAGCCTTATCCTTATTTCCGGGGACTGGTCGGCGAGATCGGTTTCAAACGCTGTGAGGTTCCATTCGTTCAGGCGGCGCGCGAACACGGAGTGACCAAGAACAATTTCTTCACACTCTACGATATGGCGATGACCGGATTTGTCAACCATACCAAACTTCCGCTCCGGCTGGCTATTTTTTCCGGCTTTGTAATCGGAATTTTCAGCGTACTGATCGCCTTTGCCTATCTCATCGCCAAACTCATCTGGTGGGATACCTTCAAGCTCGGACTTGCTCCGCTGGTGGTCGGAATGTTCTTCATCGGGGCCGTCCAGCTCTTCTTCATCGGTATCATCGGTGAATACATCGGAGCCATTTATACCCAGGTCAAAAACAAGCCACTGGTCATAGAAGCGGAGAGAATAAACTTTGATTGATCCTGCGAAACTGCCGGTGTTGAGACATTTGTCTGAACTCCAGTATCAAACGCTTGCCTACCTTATCACCGGCGCGTGGAACACCATCTTCGGAGTCGGTGTGTACACCGTTTTATACTGGCTGTTCGGCAGAGACGTCAACTATCTGCTTCTTGCAGTTCCATCCAATATACTGGCTGTAAGCAATGCATTTTTGTGTTATAAGCTCTTTGTTTTCAAAACAAAAGGCAATTGGCTCAAGGAGTATTTGAAGTGTTATGCAGTTTATGGCACCGGAACTCTTTGCGGTATGTTTCTGCTCTGGCTGCTTGTTAAAACGTGCGGGATGAATCCTGCTCTTGCCAATATAGTTTCCACGGCGATTGTCGTCGTGGCAAGCTTTCTGGGACATAAATATTTTTCATTTAAAAGAGTGTAATGTGAATACAGAGATTTTTTCCGGCAAACGCATTTTTATTACCGGAGGAACCGGTTTTTTCGGCAAAAGCATATTCGATCTGCTGGCGCGCGGATTTTTGAGCGATACGCAGTTTGTGGTGCTTTCGAGAGATCCGCAGAAGTTTTCCGCTCAATATCCGCAATTTGCCGCTCTTGCCAATGTTAAGTTCGTTCCGGGAGATGTCCGCGACTTTGAGTTTCCGGATGAGAAGTTCGATTACATCATTCACGCCGCTACTCCGGCGGTCACCACGCTTGCTCCGGGCGAGATGCGCTCGATCATCCTCGGCGGTATGCACCGGGTGCTGGACTTCGCCCGCAAGTGTCAGGCTGAACGTCTGCTTTTCACCAGCAGCGGAGCTGTGTACGGTATTCAGGAGCCGGAGTGTCTCAACATTGACGAAGAGCATCCGTGCCATCCGCTCACCGAGTACGGGATCGCCAAACTCGAGGCGGAAAATCTCTGCCGTTACTCCTGCGTCAACGTTCTGATCGCCCGCTGTTTTGCCTTTACCGGACCTCACTTGAACCGGGATATTCATTTTGCCATCGGCAACTTTATCCGTGACGCTCTGGAGAAAAAAGATATCATCATCAATGGCGACGGAACTCCTCTGCGCTCATACCTTTACGCCGATGATCTTGTGGAGTGGCTGTTCACGATACTGGCACACGGTGAGCCGCACCGTCCGTATAACGTCGGTTCTCCGGCGGGGGTAAGTATCGCAGAACTGGCACAGCTTGTCGCCTCGCGGATAAATCCCGGTTCGCAGGTGAAAATAATGGGGACCCCCCTGCCGGGGATCCCCGCGTCGCGTTATGTTCCGGATGTCAGCCGGGCGCAGAAAGAGCTTGGACTTGAAGTGAAAGTTCAGCTTTCTGACGCCATAGACAGAAGTATCCGTTGACCTTCATCTGATCAGCTGCCGCAGTTATTCGGCAAAGCTGTTTTCGGCAGTCGGAAAAGTTCCTGCTCTGGTCTCGTCGGCGTACTGTTTCATCGCTTCTCTCATCACTTCGCCCACGTTGGCAAAGCGTTTGGCGTGCCGCGGCAGAAAGCTGCCGATTCCGAGAATATCGGTGACGACCTGCACCTGGCCGTCGCAATCGATACCGGAACCGATACCGATGGTGGGGATCTCAAGTCGTGAAGTGATATCTTTTGCCACATCGGATATCATGCACTCAAGTACGACGGCGAAGGCTCCCGCCTCCTGGATGGTGAGCGCGTCGTTGATAAGTCTTTCGGCATCGCTGCCGCGTCCGGTGATTTTGTATCCGCCCTTGGCCTGAACGTGCTGCGGAAGCAGTCCGAGGTGAGCCATTACCGGAATTCCCGATGCCACCAGTTTTCTGATAAGCGGAGCAACTTCAGCTCCGCCCTCAAGTTTCACTGCGTCTGCGCCGGTTTCCTTGAGGGCGCGTCCGGCGTTGCGGATAGCCTCTTCGTCGCTCACCTGATAGCTCATAAAGGGCATATCGAACACCACGAAGCTGTCAGGTGCGCCGCGGCGCACGGCTTTGGTGTGGTGGATCATATCCTCCATGGTGACAGGAATGGTGTTGGCATATCCAAGTTGAGCCATTGCCACGGAATCTCCAACCAGAATGATGTCGATACCGGCGGAATAAGCGATAGCGGCGGTGGGGGCGTCATAGCTGGTGAGCATTACGAGTTTTTCACCGTTGCGTTTGCGTTTGGCAAATGCGGAGAGGGTTGTTTTGCTCATATTTATACTCCAAACTTGTATTTTCAGATATTCAGGTTATATATTAATATAGCAGTAAACAGTAAATTTGGCAAGAACCCTACCGGAGATCGTGCGACAGTGCGGAAGGACAGGAAAAAAAGACTGCGCCGGATTTCCGGACGCAAACAGGAACGCAGGGCGAAAAGAGAATCACTTTATGTCGAAGGTGTATTCTCAAGTTCCCGTGCGGGCTTCGGCTTTGTCAACGTCGGAGACGGGGAGTTTGAAGTATTTATTCCTGCCAAATTTGTCAACGACGCCATCGACCGTGATCTGGTGAAAGTGGAGCTGCTTGCTCCGGATGAGCGCACCAGAGACAAGGGACCCGCCGGACGGGTGGTTGAAGTGCTTGAACGATTCCGTACCTCGTTTGTCGGCGAAGTGCTTCCCGGTATCAGGGTGAAGCCGCTCGACAGCCGCCTGCCGGAGGATGTCCGGCTCTTCGGCAGCCGCCGCAATGCGCAGGTCGGAGATTGGGTGTCGGTCACTATCGATTCAGTTGAAGACGGCGTCTGCTTCGGTGAGATCAGAAAAGTTATCGGCAAAGCAGGAGTCGTTGCCGCTGACCTCGACGCAATCTGCGAAGAGTATTCCATACCTCCCCGTTACACCGCAGAAGAGAACCGCGAAGCCGGAGCTCTTCAGGCGCGCGACATTTTCCGTATCGACCGCCGGAACATCACCAGTTACGCCATTGATCCCGTTGACGCCAAGGATCAGGATGACGCCGTGTCGATCTGCGATTGCGGAAACGGCAAAGTCGTTCTCGGCGTGCATATATCCGATGTAGCGGCATATATATCTCCGCACAGCCGCTTCGATCAGGCGGCGATGAAGCGGACATTCAGCTGTTATCTCCCCGGCAGAACTCTGCCCATGCTTCCGGCGGAACTTACGGCGAAATTGAGTCTGGGCAATCCGTCAGACAACCTTGTACACAGCGTTTTTCTCACCGTTGACAGTTCGACAGGCGAAATTCTGTCGGCGAACCGTGAACACTCCGTTATGCGCGGAGCCGTGCGGCTCAACTACGATGAGGTGCAGCTTTTTCTCGATACCCGCAACAATCAGAACTGGAGCCAAGAGCAGGTAAAAGATATCGCGCTCCTGCTGGATATAACGGCAAAAATGCGCAGCTTCAGAGCCGCAAAAGAGGAGTTTATCGACCTGCCGCTCCCGGAGTGCCGGGTGATGTGCGATGAGGTGAACAACCGTATTCTCGGTATCGAAAAGAGAGTTCAGCGTCAAGCCGAACAGTTGGTCGAAGAGTGTATGCTCGCCGCCAATAATGCCGTCGGCAGAGAGCTGGCGGAAAAGGGTATTCCCGGACTCTACCGCATCCACACTGCGCCGTCGCCGGAAAAGATCGGAGAGTTCACAGATATTATGACGGAAAACTTCGGCATCGTTCCGGGAGATATCACAGTAAGAGGAAACTGTATAAAATTCATCAAAAGTCTGCCTGACGATCCGCGGCGTCCTTTGATTCTGAATATGCTTTTGCGCTCAATGCCGCGCGCCGAATACTCCGCAAAACGTCAGGAGCATTTTGCACTGGGCAAGATGGATTACTGCCACTTCACAAGTCCGATCAGGCGATATACCGATCTTGCCGTCCACCAGCAGCTCTGGAACTGTGACAGCCAGACCCGCACCCGCTCACGCCACACCTTTGAACAGCTGGCTGAACACTGCACACTGCAGGAGGAAAATTGCGATGCCGCCTACTACGCCGCCAGCGACCGGATGAAACTGCGCTACCTCGAAACCCTGCTCGAGGCCGGAGATGATACCGTTTACGAGGCGGTTATTTCCCGGGTGAGCAATTCCGGACTTCAGGTCGATGTCGGAGATATCGGAGTTTACGGCTTTGTTCCGGCAGAGGTGATAGACCGTCATCCGGAAAATGCCCGCCGCCGCCGTAATGATGAATACCGTATCGGCAATTACATCTATTTGCGTCTGGCGCGGATAGATTTTGTCCGGAACAGCTGCGTATTCGTTCCGGCGGGGAGATTGCTTTGAGTATGAGATACGCTTTCGCAGTGACAGCGTTTCTTGCAGTGCTGACAATTTCCGGCTGCCGCAGCAGTGAGATAAACAAAGAGACGCTCCGTTATCCCTCCAACCTTGCCGAGGCAGTCGCCCATGACTGGCGGCGCAACGCCGCGCTGGAAACTGCCGCTGTCGAAGATATGGCAAGAAATGAGGCACTGACACGCCGCCGCTACCACGACGCCGAAGCCAGACTGGCAGGATCTGACGGAACAGAAAACAGCCGCATATCCAATGATCCGGATATCTCCGTTCTGGATAATGCCGCGGTGTGTGCGGCAGTTATGCTGGATGCCAAAATGGCGGAGCAGGCGGCAAAGTGGCGCAGATATGATCTTACGGTAAAAAATTGCGCCTATCTTGACTATTACCGCAAACTTGAGCGTGCCGGAGTGCTGAACAGCCGTGAACGTGAAGACTACCGCTACTTTCTGCTCGATTTTAAAGTCGGGCAGGGGATAGATCCGCAGCGTGCGGCGGAGAAGTTCGATTTCACCTCACTGCGGATGGCAGATGGAAAAAGTTACACGTCAGCACTTCCCGAGTGGATGCCGTGGAACAGCAAAACTCCGCTGCTCTGGACCAGACTGCTGCTCACTCTGCCGCAGGAAACCGCCCGGACGGTTGATCTTGACCACTCCAAACTTGCCGCCAAAGTTCTTGAAATATCCCGGGCAGTGAAGGCGGCTATAGCCCGCAGCCACGCAGAAAAACTTCTGCAGAATCTTTTTGTATCCGCAGATCCGAGGCTGCAGGCGGAGCGTGAACTTGATTTGCGGCTCGCCGCAGGAGCAATGGCAGGTGTGAGCGGACGCTCTCCGGGAATATCCCGCGAAGAGGAGTTCATCCGCGATCTCTACACATTGATGCAGTAGATTTTGATTACTTCAGCTCTGCTGTCACAGACTCCTGCTGACCGTCGGCATTTATCCAGCTGAACTTGTAGCTGCCGCGGAAACCACGGAATGAGATTGTGCCGTCTTTTTCAGCTTTGAGGGAAAGTTTGGTCTTCCACTCTCTGTTGATGAGGTCATTGAGAGCGTGGAAGGCAAGTTTCGGCTCCATATTGCGGGTGAAGAGTCCTGAACGGGATGGCTCTCCCGGTGCGCCGCAGTTATCGACCACGTTCCACCAGGTGATACCCATCACAGGTTTCAGGCTGAACCATTTGCGGTAAAGGTTGCGGGCGATTCCAGCCTGAATGATTTCAGCCTCACGGTCTTCGCCGGGAGAGGTGATGGTGATTTCAGACATGTGAATCGGCAGGCCGGTTTCGGAAATGCGGCTGACAGTGTCCTGAAGCTCCTGCGGATTGCGGATATCTTTGACACCGTCGGCAATATCCTGACAATCCTGCGGATTGAAGAGGTGCATCTGGAGACCGGCAATATCTATTTTGCAGTTTCTCCTGCGCAGATCATTTATCTGTCCGGCGTACGCTTCGTTGATGTGGTAGTCATTGATATTGAGTTTCGCCCATGCCGGAAGAACGCTCTCGGCGATTTTGAATCCGCGGAAAGTATAATCTCCTGGCATCGGACCGTAAATGCTGTTGCAGACTTTTGCTCCCGGTATCATTGCGTTGTTTTCGAAATCGATCGCGCTCTCATTGACGACATCCCAGCTGTCAATCTTATCACCATAGCGGGAGGCGATTTCAATGATTCTTTTTGCAACGGCAGTGTTGATGGCGGCGGCGGTTTTTTCAGGTATCGCCTGCTCGAACTCTTCCGGAGTCATATCTTTGAACGGTGTGGATAATCCGTGATCAGGCAGTCTGCCGTTTTCCGGATTCTTATCGAGATCAGCTTTGCGCAGATACTCCATCGGAAGCTTTTTCATCAGCCACTCCGGATACTGCCAGTTGTCGTTGCCCCACACCAGCGGATGACCGTGAATGCGGATTTTTTTCGAGAGACAGAAGTCAACGACAGGGTCAGTCGCAGGTCTGCGCCAGTGCGGCTCTTTCCACGGTTCAGCGCAGTTGTTCCAGAATTCGGCGGAGTCGCGGTATTCTGCACTGAATCTCGGTTTTCCCTCTTCAGGTTCAAGAGTTTTCCAGTAAAATGCAACAGTCGCAGAGTTGAACAGAGTGCCGAAGAGATCACGGTACTTGCGGTTGCGCTCATCGGTGCCGAGCTGGTCGAAGTTGAATATATGTGCGCCGAATATAAAACTGTGCGAGATCTGCTCGACGCGTACCTCTCTGCCGATGGCGGAATCAGGCAGCGTAAAAACGCCGTCACTTTTCCGGTTGGCTTCAATATCCCGGTCGATCTGCTGCTGGACATCATCGTTCCACATATCGCGGTAGAATTGGGAAAATGTATCATTGTATTCGCTCTCTGATACGCCCGGAATAACACAGTTTTTCATGGTAGGGATTCCTTGTTTTTATCTCTCTTTTTTCTAAATATATATTGCAGAAAGAAACAATTCAAGCACCAGACAATAAAAAAACGCCCTGCCGGAAAAGCAGGACGTTCTGAACATCTGAAAAGTTTATCAGTAGTTCTGGGCTTCGATCTCGAAGAAAGCCTTGGGATGGGCGCAGACCGGGCAGAGCTCCGGAGCTTTTTCGCCGATGTAGACGTGTCCGCAGTTGCGGCAGAGCCAGCGGTTGGGACCGACTTTCTCGTAGACTTCGCCTTTTTCGACGTTCTCGAGCAGCTTGAGGTAACGCTCCTCGTGGTGCTTCTCGATCTCGGCGACGCGACGGAACTTGCGGGCAAGGTCAGCGAAACCCTCGGCCTCGGCAACGTCGGCGAACTCTTTGTACATGCCGGTCCACTCTTCATGCTCGCCGGCGGCAGCAGATTTCAGGTTGGCGGCGGTGTCGCCGATGCCCTGGAGCTCTTTGAACCAGAGTTTGGCGTGCTCTTTCTCGTTGTTGGCGGTCTCTTCGAAGATCGCGGCGATCTGCTGGAATCCCTCTTTCTTGGCAACGGAAGCAAAGTAGGTGTATTTGTTGCGGGCCTGGGACTCGCCGGCGAAAGCGTAGGCAAGGTTTTCAGCGGTCTTGGTGTTGGTGTAATCAGCCATTTTCATTCTCCTTTGGTTGTTCGGAGTGTTCCCCCGATATTCTATAAAAATATAGTATTGGTTATCAATTATTCAAGCGAAAAAGTGAAAAAACAGAAAATATTTATCCTTTGAAAACCGGATTGAGCGGACCAAGTACCCGTCCGCCATCCACGAGGATATCGGTTCCGGTGATGAAGCCGGAGTCATCTGCAGAGAGAAAAGTGATGGCGTTTGCGACATCATCACCGATTCCGGTATATCCGGTCCATGTTCCGCTGGTCTCTTTTATGACATCCTGAATAAGTCCCGGAGATACGCTGTTGACAGTTACTCCGCATTTGGCAAGCTCCATCGCCATGGATTTGGTGAGCATTATGACACCGGCTTTGGCTACGGAGTAAGCGCAGCGTTCCGGCAGACCGCAGATACCGGCGATGGAGCCGAGGTTGATGATCCTGCCGTACTTCTGCTCCTTCATTTTGGCACCGAAGAACTTTGACAGGCGGAAGACGCTGTTCAGATTGAGGTTGATGGTGCTTTGCCAATCCTCATCTTGAGTTTCCAGAGCGGTTCCCTTCGGCCAGAGACCTGCGTTGTTGACCAGAATGTCGATACGGCCGGCGTCGGAAATGATGCGTTGGGAAGCTTCGATAATGGAGTCGCAAGATGAAACATCCATGAAATACGTTTTGACCTCTGCTCCGTTTTCGCCCAGAACAGCTGCGAAGGCGTCGAGTTTCTCCATATTTATGTCAGTGAGGAAAAGTTTTACGCCGTATCCTGCAAACTGTCTGGCAACGGCCTGACCGATGCGTCCGGCTGCACCGGTGATAACGGCACTGCGGTTGTTGAAAAGCATCTGCTGTTCTCCTTATATATAATATATATAGTAAAGGTTAAGTTGGTATGTGGAAAAGTAATATAATGCAAATGAGCCAATTTGCAAACAGAAGGTCCTGAAATATCTTGATAAAATGGAACAGGGCGGGTATGTTATGTCTGCAGTTGAAATTCAAAAAGGAAATCTGTAAATGCGCAAATTCAGAGATGACATTTGGTTGTGGGGACAGAATGCAGGTTCGCATCACGGTTTGTGGAGCCTTCCTGGAGTCAACACTCTTGAAACAGCAGATGGTGGAGCGTTTCTGGGAATAAAGAACTGCTGCCGTGTAGTTATGGGCGGCAAGCCTGAACCTCCGTTTGATGAGGAGAGTTCCAAACTTGCCGGATTTGACCGTGTCGTCTGGTCGGTTATGGGCGACTCATCATCTGTGCGCAATGATTCCGGAGACGATTGCAGTGAAGTGCTGCGTCAGGCGGAGCTTTTTCCCAATGTGATAGGCGGAGTTATGGATGATTTTTTCCGTCCGGCGCAAAAAGACGCACGTTTGACGCTTGAGAGAGTGCAGGAGATTGCAAGGGAGTTTCACCGGGCGGAGCGTCCGCTTGAGTTATGGCTTGTCTACTATGCGGCACTTCTGGATATCGACTATCAGAGCTACCTCGATGTCGTTGACGTTATAACCTTCTGGTCTTGGACAAGCGACGAGTTGGCAAAGGCCGCGGAAAACATCGAAACAGTTATTTCCCGTACTCCGGATAAAAAACACTACGCCGGATGCTATCTCTATAATTACGGTGATGACAGAGAACTCACCCGCGAGGAGATGGAAAAACAGCTTCATCTCTACCTTGAACTCTGGAAAAACAACAGAATCGACGGGGTGATTATCTGCTCCAATGCCGTTGCAGACCTCGGTTTTGAGTCGGTCGATATCTATTTGGAGTTCATGAAAAAGTACGGAGATACCATTCGAAATCCCTGAAAAAGCCTGAAAAACAGCCCGGGATTGAGCTCAAAAGAGGAAAATTGCACTTTTTTTGCTGTTTCTGCTTGACAAGAACGGGCGTAGTGCTATATTATGTCCCTGTTCGCCTCTCACGGGATGAGAGTTTGAACCGGGCTGAATAAAAAATTGAAAGAAAATTAAAAATTCTGCTTGACAGAAGCAAAACCGGATGCTATATTATATCTCGTTTTGCGCCTCCCGGT
>JAZQTR010000141.1:0-1643 GCA_045630865.1 Victivallaceae bacterium | reverse complement strand
CAAGCTGCCCGCTTGAGAGCAATGTCGGCGTGCCGCCGCCGAAATAGATGGTCTCCGCCTCCGGAAAAACTCCGGATGAGAGCTGTTGTATCACTTTTTCCAGATACCGTTCCACCAGTGTGCTGTCTGCGCCGGGTTCTGAATAAAAGGCGCAGTAACCGCATTTTGTGCGGCAGAACGGTATGTGGATGTAATAGTTCACTTTTCGAGACCTGCGAGGGCAAAGCCGACCAGAAAACGAATTCCGTTTGCGAGCATGTCATCCGGTGCGTTAAGCTGCGGATTGTGCAGCTCCGGAGAGTTTTCTCCACTGCCGATGCGGGCGTAGATGCCGGGAGCCTTGTGGAGGAAATAGGCAAAATCCTCTGAACTCATCGCGGAGTTCGGTTCCCACTCGAAGTCTATTCCGTTATCCTGAAGCATTTTACCGGCAAGATCTACAGTCGGATCATCGTTTACCGTTGCCGGATAGCGTCCGGCAATATGGATATGGCACTCGGTGCGGTGAAGCTGTGCTGCTGCATTGCAGATGTATTTCAATGCTTCAAGCAGACGGTTGGCCGTTTCATCGGTGAGGGCGCGGATGGTTCCGGTGAATACCGCCTCTTCCGGAATGATGTTGGCGAGTGATCCGCCGGAAATCGTGGCGACACTTATCACGCCGGATTCGAAAGGAGTTATCCAGTTCTGTGACGCCCCCTGAAGTTCAGTGATGGCGGCGGCAAGGGCAGTTATCGGATTGCGGGCGAGATCCGGACGGCTTCCGTGGCCGCCGAGACCTTTGAAGGTAACTTCGAAGTGACAGCTTGCAGCGGAAACAGTTCCTTTGCGGATCACCAGTTTTCCTGTCGGATATTTCGGCACGATGTGCAGAGCGGCGACCAGATCCGGGGGCGGAGTCTCTATGGCTCCTGCCGCGATGAGGTCTTTTGCCATCGACACATTTTCCTCTCCCGGCTGGAAGACGAAGCGGACGCTGCCTGAAAACTCATCTTTGAGGCGTGACAGAACTTTTGCCGCACCGTAGAGCATCGCCATGTGGGCGTCATGTCCGCAGGAGTGGGCTTTGCCCGGGTGCTGTGAACAATATTCCGCACCGCTGGTTTCAGTGATGGCAAGAGCGTCGATGTCGGCCCTCAAGGTGACATTTTTTCCCGGAGCGTTGCCCTGAAGCATTGCCACCGTGTCGGTTTCGAGAAACGGCGGAGCTATCTCAAGATCTGCAATCTTGCCGAGGCGTGAACGAATCTCCCGGCAGGTTTTAAATTCCTCGCCTGCCAGTTCCGGTATCTGGTGGAGAGTATGCCTGAAATCAATTACTTCCGGCATTATCTCCTGTAGTATTGCATCAATGTTTTTCATCAGAGCTGATAGACCGTTTTGCCGTTGACAAGGGTGCGTTCGATTCTGCCCTTGACGCGCATGCCGTCGAACGGAGTGTTGCGGGCTTTGGACAGGAACTGATTTTTGTCGATGGTGTATTCCGCTTCCGGATCGAAGATGACCAGATCGGCGGCGTTTCCTTCGGCAAGGTTGAAGTTGTCGATGCCCATCACATCGGCAGGGCCGGTGGTGAGTTTGGCAATCAGACGGTCAAGGGAAATGACGCCTTTGGCGACCAGCTCGGTGTAGCAGAGGGCAAA
>JAZQTR010000140.1:0-5890 GCA_045630865.1 Victivallaceae bacterium | reverse complement strand
TGTCATGCGCAGGGGTAACGGGTTGTGCGGTCTTTGGTACTCCGGCTTGAGGATCTGGCTCGTGTTTTTTGAACACTTACAGTTGCGCGACAGCTCCCGGTTTTCACGGGATTCACTCACTTTCCGGAACCGCTTGATGCATAATATAGCATAACTGTGGTGTTTTTACTATTGACAAAGCTGTTTTCTACTTGAAAAAAGAGCAAAAAAGCTGTATTTTTACCGCTGTGCATCTTCTTTTTATAATTATAGGGAAATATATGAAAGAGTTGATAAAAAAATACGCCCGTATAGCCGGAATCGGTTTTGCTATGGGCAGTGCCAATGTTATTCCCGGAGTGTCCGGCGGAACGATAGCTTTTATTACCGGAATTTACGAAGAGCTGATTTCTTCAATCCGCAAGTGTGTCTCTCCGGAAATAGTGAAGATGGCAGTGCGCTTTGACGTCAAGGGGCTTTACAAAGAGCTTCCGTGGCGTTTTCTGCTGGCTCTCTGTGCCGGAATCGCTCTCTCTTTTGCCACTATGGCAAAGTTCTGCGTCTGGATGCTTGAAAATCATCCGCAGATAACCAATGCTTTCTTTTTCGGGTTGATCGCAGCGAGCATCATTACAATGGCAAAGACGGTCGGCAAATGGAGTGTACCGGTAATTGTTTCAACTGTCGCTGGAGCCGTTGCCGCCTATTTTGTTATCACCCTGGTTCCGATGAATACCCCTGACAGTTGGTGGATGATGTTCCTGTGCGGATTTATCTGCATAGTTGCGATGATCCTGCCCGGATTGTCCGGCTCGTTCCTGATGCTCATCCTCGGGCAGTACGAGCGTGTGTGGCAGGCCGTTGCCGATATCTGTTCATTCAAAATAACATCCGGCAATATCGTGATGCTTTTCTGGGTCGCCCTCGGCAGCGTTGTCGGACTCGGCAGCTTTGTCCACCTGCTCAACTATCTTATGCGCCGCTTCAAAGATGCGACAACGGGAGCTCTCATCGGATTTATGATCGGTACGCTTCCCCGTATCTGGCCCTATATCAAAGAGACCGACTTCGTTTTGAAGAAGGGCAAACTTGTCGCCACCAAATTCAAGTGTCTTGCTCCGGAGTGGAACATAAATCTGCTGTACGTCATTCTGACAGCCGCCGCCGGACTTGTTATCGTTCTTCTGATCGAAAAATTTGCGTCCAACGGCCAGGAGGAAAAATAAGATGGATCCAGTTGCAATCCAGATCGGCTCTCTTGCTATCCGCTGGTACGGTATTATGGCTGCTGTCGGTTTTCTGCTCGGCAGCTGGGTAGTTTTCCGCCTGAAAAAGATTTCCGGACTCGATGAAGACCGCTGTTCCGGAGTTCTGCTGACGGCGATGGTGGCAGGTATTGCCGGAGCGCGCATATTTTATGTAGTGCAGTTCTGGCACTATTACCGTAATGATTTCCTGAGCGTGTTCAGAGTCGATCAGGGTGGACTCGTCTTTTACGGCGGCTTTATTCTTTCCATCATATCTATCGGGATCTACTGCCGCATCCATAAACTTGATTTCATCCGTCTGCTGGATGTTTTTACACCGGCGATTGCCATCGCCCACTGCTGCGGCAGGATCGGTTGTTTCCTCAACGGCTGCTGCTACGGCAAACCTGCAACCGGCTGGTTCAGTGTCAACTATCCGGCAGGAAGTGATGCGGCGATCCGTTATCCGGGCAGCGGAGTTCTGCCGGTACAGCTTATCGAGGCAGGTGAAAACATAATCGCCTTCTTTATCTTTTATCAGATTGCCAAACGCACCCGCCGTGGAGTTGCGGTGTCATCCTACTTTATCTCCTACGGTGTTTTGCGTTTCATAAATGAGTTCTGGCGCGGCGACAATCCCAAAATTTTCGGACTTCTCACACCGGCGCAGCTTATCGGCGTAATATTGATTCCAACCGGAGCAGCCATGCTCTTCTACTTTTTGAAATATGACCGGAAAAACGCTTGAATTTACCATCGGTTCCACCGAAAACGGAATGCGTCTTGACCGCGCTCTATCAGTGTTGGTCCGGGATTCCTCACGCTCATTTCTTCAGGAGCTGATCCGCAACGGTTCGGTTTCTGCAGACGGAAAAGAGGTGACTGTTCCCCGCTTTCCGGTCAAAAACGGTATGATTATCCGTGTGGTCATTCCCGAACCCGAGGAAAAAGACACACTTGCCGTCGAGAGCGATTTTGATTTTGATGTGATATACGAAGATGATTCCATGCTGGTGATCAACAAGCCTGCCGGAATCGCTGTCCATCCCGGAGCAGGCAACCCCGACGGAACAGTGGTCAACGCTCTTCTCGGCAGGTATCCCGGATTTGCAGAACTCTTTGCCGGAGTTGATGTCCGTCCCGGAATCGTCCACCGCCTCGATAAAGACACGACCGGCTGTCTGGTCATAGCCAAGACTCCGCAGGCGCAATATAAACTCGGTATGGCTTTTGCCGAGCGCAAGACCTCAAAGATCTACTGGGCACTTGTGCGCGGAGTTCCCGCTCAAAATACCATGGAGATAAACAACTTTATCGGACGCCACCCAGTCAACCGTCAGAAGATGGCAGTCGTTGAAAGAAACGGCAAGCTGGCGGTTTCCCGTTACCGGGTCTTGAAGTCCGGACTCATCGGTAACGAGAAGGTTTCGCTGGCAGAGGTCGCTATTTTTACCGGACGCACCCACCAGATAAGAGTTCACATGGCGCATGTCGGTTATCCTGTGCTGGGAGATCAGCTCTACGGCGGAAGCCGCACCATGATTGAAGGGGCAGACCGCCAGATGCTCCATGCCAGAAGCATAGAGATTCCCCATCCGGAAACCGGAGAAATGATGAAATTCACCGCAGAAGTACCTGCTGATTTTGCCAAACTTCAGGAGATGATAAATAAATGAGCACAACAGAAAAATTTTCAGCAGCCTGCGGGCGGTTGCGCCGCGATAAAAGCATATCGCTTATGGTCGCCTGGGCATTCAATCAGCTGTCATATGCAATTGTTTATCCGTTTATTCCGCTTTACCTCAGCAACGAGCGCGGACTGCCCTATTCAACAGTGAGCTGGATATTTCCTCTGATGGGAATTGCTGTTATGCTTGCTCCGATACCCTGCGGCTGGATGACCGACAAATTCGGACGCTCCTTCATGATGCTTTTCGGCCAGCTCGCACGCGGTCTGATTTTCTTTGTTCTTGCTTTCATGGTCTATATCAACTCCCCATTCTGGCTGTTTGTCATATTTCTTATGCTGAACAGTGCTGTAGGAGTAGCTTTTCAGGTCGGTTCAGATGCCTATCTTGTCGATATTTCAACCGAAGAGGAGCGACCCTCTTACTTCGGCAAGATACGTATCGGATACAATGTCGGTTGGGCTCTCGGTCCCATGCTCGGAGCCTTTTTTGCCAAGACTCCGTTCTGGCTGTTTTTCCTTATGACCGGTTTGCTCTGTCTGGCAGGAACCGTTTACACCAAAGTTTCCTGTTGTGACAGTCAGGTGAAAGCGGCAGAGAAAAAAGTGAAAAACCAAAGCAGCGGAAGCATCTTACCCGATATTTTCGGCAACCGCAACTTCATGCTCTATATGATCGGAACGCTGTTCCTGATGTGTCTTGCCTCACAGCTCTATTCGACGGTTTCCGTTTTCAGCACCAAGGTCGCCGGTGTGAGCCGCGAGGCACTCGGCTCGATCTATTCGCTCAACGGCGGAATGGTGCTGCTGCTGCAGCTTCCCATCGTTGAAATGCTCAAAAAACTGAAGACTCCGGTTTTGCTCCAGCTTGTCACAGGAACGGTGATTTACGTCATCGGATACACTCTGCTCGGATTTTCTGTCGGAGCAGTTGCTGTGGCCTGCGTAGTTGCGATCATTACATTGGGAGAAATAACCGTTCAGCCCGCTCTTTACACTTCGATTGCCAAAGAGACCCGTCCGGACAACGCCGGAAGAATGTTTTCGGTCTATTCGCTCATGCGCGGAATCGGCTACTCGGTCGGTCCCTGGATCGGCGCACAGCTTTATGAAAACTGCAAATCCCCGCAACTCATCTGGGGAATACTTGCCTCTTTTGCCGCAGTGGCAACTGTGGCATTTCTCTTTACAAAACAGAATGAAAGCACTTCAACAATGATAAAGGATGTTAAGAATGGTTGAAACTTATGTTACATTTGCACTGTATCTCGTATTCATGATAACAGTGGGAGTCTATTTCTTCTTCAAGTCCAAGAGCGTCAGCGACTATCTTCTCGGCGGCCGCGGAGTCGGCAGCTGGGTGACAGCACTTTCCGCGCAGGCAAGCGATATGAGCGGCTGGCTGTTGATGGGACTTCCGGGAGCAATCTACCTTGCCGGATTCGGTGAAGCATGGGTCGCAGTCGGACTTGCCATCGGAACTTTTCTCAACTGGATGATCGTGGCACCCAGACTGCGCATATACACTGAAAAGACCAATTCGATGACGCTGGCAGCGTTTTTCAGCAAACGTTTCCGTGATCCGACCGGCTATATGCGGGTGTTTTCAGCGATCATCACGCTGTTCTTCTTCACCATCTATGCGGCAAGCGGACTCAATGCAACCGGCAATCTTTTTGAGGAAATGTTCGGTATATCCTACACATCGTCGGTCATTATCGGAGCTGCTGTATTGCTTATTTACACCTTCCTCGGCGGCTATCTTGCTGTCTGCTGGACAGATCTGTTTCAGGGTATTCTGATGTTCTTTGCTCTGGTTGCGGTTCCCATTATCGCATATAATTTCATGGGTGACGGAGCCGTTGCAAACGCAATGAGTGCCAAAGGACTCACGTTCTCCCTGCTGCCTGGCGCCTCCAGCAAAGCGATGGCACTGGTCGCTGTCTGCTCTGCAGCGGCGTGGGGATTCGGCTACTTCGGACAGCCGCATATTCTGGTTCGTTTTATGAGCATAAAATCAGTAAAACTTCTGCCCCGCACCATTACAATTGCGATGATCTGGGTGCTGTTTTCACTTCTTGCGGCGGTTGTCATCGGTTTCTTTGCGATGCCGCTTTTTGAGGGATTGGATAAGCAGAACTGCGAAAAAGTGTTTATTTATATGGTACGCGATCCCAAGTTCTTCAATCCGTGGATCGGAGGTATTCTGCTGGCGGCGATTCTTGCTGCAATCATGTCTACTATCGACTCACAGCTTCTGGTGTCCAGTACGACGCTCACAGAGGACTTCTACAAGTTTATCCATGTTGATGCATCCCAGAAGGTACTGATGCGTATGAGCCGCATTTTTGTCCTTGTCATCACCTTTATCGCCTGCGGACTTGCCCTTATGCGTACAGAAACCATCTTTTCGCTGGTGAAATTTGCCTGGGGAGGATTCGGTGCGGCATTCGGTCCGGTAGTTCTGATGTCGCTCTATTCGCGTAAAACATCATGGCAGTCTGCATTCACCGGTATGATAATCGGAACCGCTGTAATGCTCGCCTGGTATGTCCTCGGACTCGGACGTTATATGTATGAGATTCTGCCCGGATTTGTCTGCGGAATACTTGCAATCATGATCATGAACAGATTTTTCCCCCAGCGCAATGAAGAGATTCTCAAGGAGTTTGACGAAGTTGCCGATTGGAAAAAGAGACAGTGATTTCACTGTTTCACGGTAAATAAAAAGAGCGCAGTTATAATTGCTGCGCTCTTTTTTTTTGCGGTTATTACTTGTGGACATCCAGCACATCGCCGTTGAACAAATCAAGAATCATCTTCACTTCCGGATCATTTTTGACATTGTGCCGTATTTCCGGAGCATCATTGATGATACTGCGCCGCGGCTTTTTGCCTTCGGGTTCGAGAGCTCTGTTGCTGTTTTCTTCGGCCATTTCATCGAGGAAGGCGGCGTTTTTCGGGGCAGCTGCTCCGG